>JBDTOH010000063.1:0-16415 GCA_039933355.1 Gemmatimonadota bacterium
GGAGACGGTCTCGACCGACTTCGACATCTCCGACGTGCTCTACTTCGAGCCGCTGACCCTCGAAGACGTCCTCGAGATCGTGCACCTCGAGCAGCCGCTCGGCGTCGTGATCCAGTTCGGCGGGCAGACCCCGCTCCGGCTCGCCCGCGGGCTCGAAGCCGAGGGCGTCAAGATCCTGGGAACGTCGCCGGACGCGGTGGACGCCGCGGAGGACCGCCGGCGGTTCGAGGCGCTCGCGCGGGAGATCGGCGTGACCCAGCCGAAGAGCGGCACCGCGATGTCGCTCGACGAGGCGATCGCCGAAGCGGAGAAGGTCGGCTACCCGGTGCTGCTCCGGCCGTCCTACGTGTTAGGCGGCCGCGCCATGGCGGTGGTCCACGACCGGGAGTCGATCGAGGAGTTCTTTCACGCCGCGAACCGGGTCGCGCCCGGCCATCCCGTGCTGATCGACCAGTTCCTCGAGGACGCCTACGAGGCGGACGTGGACGCGATTTCCGACGGCACCGACTGCGTGATCGGCGGCGTCATGCAGCACATCGAGGAAGCCGGGATTCACTCCGGCGACTCGGCCTGCGTCCTCCCGCCGCATCTCATCAGCGAGGCTCAGGTCGACTTGATGAAACGGCAGACCAAGGCGTTCGCCAAGCGGCTGGGCGTCGTCGGCCTCCTCAACGTGCAGTACGCGGTGAAGGACGGCGTGGTCTACGTGCTCGAGGTCAACCCGCGCGCGTCGCGGACCATTCCGTTCGTCTCGAAGACGATCGGCGTCTCGCTCGCGAGCGCGGCGGCGGAAGTCATCATGGGGAAGCCGCTCGCGGAGCTCGGGATCCCCGATCACGCGCAGCAGCCGTATGTCGCCGTCAAGGAAGCGGTCTTCCCGTTCAACAAGATGGCGGGCGTCGACCTGATTGGCGGCCCCGAGATGCGGTCCACCGGCGAGGTGATGGGCATCGCCGATTCGTTCGGAATGGCGTTTGCCAAGGCCCAGATCAGCGCCGACGAAGCGCTCCCGCTCAGCGGCTCCGTGTTCGTCAGCGTCAACGATCTCCACAAGGCGGAAGTCGTCCCGATCGTCCGCCGCTTCCACGAGCTCGGCTTCACGATCCTGGCGACCGACGGCACGGCCAAGTATCTCCGGTCGCGCGGGATCGCGTCCGAGCGGGTGCTCAAAGTCCACGAGGGCCGGCCTAACGCCGTCGACCTGATCATCTCGGGCCGGGTTCAGTTCCTCATCAACACGCCGCTGGGTCGGTTGACCAAGAAGGACGATCTGGTGCTCCGCCGGACGGCGCTCCAACACAAGGTCCCATACGCAACGACCTTGAGCGAAGCGGCCGCGGCGTTCGACGCGATCATTGCGCAGCGGAGCCGGGTCGGCGAGGTCCGCTCGCTTCAGGAGTGGCACGAGATGGCTGCCGCCGCGGTGCGATGACGACGGCGCGAGACCCCCGATTCATCGCGGACTTGAGGGAAGCGGTGCGGGGCGAGGTGCGCCTCGCCGAACCGCTGGCTCGCTATTCCACGTACCGGATCGGCGGACCCGCGACGGTGCTCTTGCCGGCGGCGCCGGACGATGTGGGCGCGGCACTCCGCGCGGCCCACGCCGCAGGGGTGCCGTGGTTCGCGGCCGGCTTGGGCTCGAACGTGCTGCTTCCCGATGACGGCCTCGACGCCCTCGTCATTCGGCTCGGCAAGGGCCTCGACGGAATCCACTCGCACGCCGACCGGTGGTGCTTCGGCGCCGGGCTTCCCGCTCCGCTCGCGGCCCGCAAGACGGCCGAGGCGGGATGGAGCGGCATCCACATGATGGTCGGCGTGCCGGGCACCGTGGGCGGGGGAATCTTCATGAACGCCGGCTGTCACGGCGGCCAGTGGGCGGACACGGTCGAAACGGTGGTCGCGGTGGACGGCCAGGGAGAGTCGCGGGTGTTTGTCCGCTCGGAGATCCCGTTCAGCTACCGGCGGAGCGGGCTCGACGGATGGCTCGTGCTCGAGACTACCGTTAGGCTCGTCCCGGCGCCCAAGGACGAGCTCACCCAAGAGGTCAAGAAGCTGTTCGAGTGGCGCCAGAAGGGCACCCCGTTCAACCAGCCGTGCTGCGGCAGCACGTTCAAGAACCCGGCCTGGCCGGAATCCACACCGGCAGCCGAGCGACGGACCGCGGGCCAATTGATCGAATCGGCCGGCCTCAAGGGAAAGCGGGTCGGCGGCGTCGAAGTCTCTCCAATGCACGCCAACTACTTCGTGAACACCGGCGGCGCCACCGCGGCCGACGTGCGCGCGCTGATCGACGAGGTAAGGACCGCGGTACAGGAACGATTTGCCGTGGAGCTCGAGCCCGAGGTTCGGGTCGTCGATCGCAACGGCTCGCCGGAGCGGAATGCCCATGTCTGACTATTTCGTCCACGAATCCAGCTACGTCGACGACGGCGCGATCATCGGCACGGGAACCAAGGTCTGGCACTTCAGTCACGTCATGCCCGGCGCCGTGATCGGCGAGCGGTGTAACCTGGGCCAGAACGTCGTGGTCATGCCGGGCACGAAGATCGGGAACAACGTCAAGATCCAGAACAATGTCTCGATCTACGAAGGTGTCGAGCTCGAGGACGATGTGTTCTGCGGCCCGAGCTGCGTGTTCACCAACGTGATGAATCCGCGCAGTCATGTCACCCGAAAAAACGAGTATCGCCGGACCCTCGTGAAGCGCGGCGCGTCCATCGGGGCGAACGCGACGATCATCTGCGGGAACACCATCGGCGAGTACGCGTTCATCGGTGCGGGGGCCGTGGTTCGGGGCGACGTGCTGCCGTATGCGCTCATGGTCGGGGTCCCGGCGCGCCGGATCGGCTGGATCTGCCAGTGCGGCACTCGGCTCGCGCTCCGAGACGGTGGCGCCACATGTGAGGCGTGCGGGTCGCAGTACCGCGAAACAGGCGGGTATCTGGTCCCAATTGACCGGCCGGACCGAGCGGTCTAAGATTATGCCCCACAGGGATTTGCGTCGTGAAGTTCGGTCCGCGCTCCGGTTGGTCGCCTGCCGGGCGCGGGCTCCGTTTTTGCCCCTCTGTGCTGCTCCGTCGGGTCGATTCCATTCGGGAGGTTTGTACCAGTGAGTGTTCCGCTGCTCGATCTCAAGGCTCAGTATGCCGCCGTCAAGGACGACGTGCTCCGGGCCATGATGAGCGTGATCGAACGCCAGGAGTTCATCATGGGCCGGGAGATCGCGGAGCTCGAGACGGCGCTCGCGACCTTGTCGAGCGCCGCGTTCGGCATCGCCTGCGCGAGCGGGACCGACGCCCTGCTGCTTCCCCTCAAGACGTTAGGCCTGGCGCCGGGTGACGAGGTGGTCACGCCGGCGTTCACGTTTTTCGCGACCGCCGGGACTATCCACAATGCGGGAGGTAAGCCGGTCTTCGTCGACATCGATCGAGCGACTTTCAACGTCTCGCCCGCCGCGATCGAAGCCGCGATCACCCCCCGGACCCGCGCCATCATGGTGGTGCATCTGTTCGGCCAGATGGCGGCCATGGAGGAGATCATGGCGGTGGCCGCGCGCCATAACCTCCCGGTAATCGAAGATGCCTGCCAGGCGATCGGTGCTCGGCGCCAAATCGGTGGGCGCTGGCGGGTTGCCGGCGAGGTCGGTTGGGTCGGCACCTTCTCGTTCTTTCCGAGCAAGAATCTCGGCGCGTGGGGAGACGGCGGCCTGATCGTCACGCAGCAAGAGGCCCTGGCGGCCCGTCTCAAGAAGCTCCGGCTGCATGGTGGTGCCAAGCAGTACCATCACGACGAGGTCGGCACCAACAGCCGGCTCGACACGCTCCAGGCCGCGATTCTCTTGGCGAAGCTGCCCCATCTGGCGGGTTGGTCGGCCGGGCGGCGCGAGCGCGCCGCGCGGTACACTGCGGCGTTCTCAGGACACGCCGCGGTGGTTCCGCCGCCGACCGATACGCTCAATGAGCACATCTTCCACCAGTACACGATCCGGGCGCCGCGCCGCGACGAATTGATGGCTCACCTCAAGGCGCGCGGCATTGGTTGTGCGGTGTACTATCCCGTCGGGCTCCACCTGCAACCGTGCTTCGCTCACTTGGGATACGGGCCGGGCTCACTTCCGGAGACGGAGCGGGCGATGGCCGAGGTCTTGTCGTTACCGGTCTATCCGGAGCTGTCGGACTCGCAGCAGGACGAGGTGATCGGCGCGGTGAGAGGGTTCTACGGGTGAGCCGTCTCAAAGTCGGAGTGGCGGGGGCGGGTGCATGGGGCCGCAATCACGTCCGCACCCTGGCGGCGATGGCGGATGTGGACCTCGCGGTCGTCTGTGATCCGAGCCAGGCCGTCCGCGACAGAATGGCTCGGCAGTATCCCGACACGTTCTTGACCGCGGACTACGGCGCGATGCTCGAGCGAGTGGATGCGGTCGTCGTCGCCACGCCCGCGCGGAGTCACGCGGAGCTCGCCCTCCAGGCGATCGCAGCGGGGAAGCCGGTCCTGGTCGAGAAGCCGTTCGCGCTCAACGTCCGCGACGCCGAGCGGATCGCCGAGGCGGCCGCGAAGCAAAACGTCCCGGTGCTCGCCGGCCATCTGCTCGAGTTCCACCCGGTGGTCGATCGGCTCCGCCAGATGGTCGCGGGCGGCTCGTTAGGCGAGGTCTACTACCTCTACGCCCAGCGGGTCAACCTCGGGCAGATCCGCCCGGACGAGAACGCGCTCTGGAGCTTCGGCCCGCACGACGTGTCGGTCGCGCTCTACCTGATGGGTGAGTCACCGGCGACGGTGACGGCGCAGGGTCACTCGTATCTGCAGCCGGGCATCGAGGACGTGGTTTTCCTGACGATGACGTTCCGCTCGGGTGTCGTGGCCCACGCGCACCTTTCGTGGCTCGATCCTCACAAGGAGCGCCGGCTCACGGTCGTCGGTTCGAAACAGATGGCGGTCTTCGACGACATGACGAGCCGCGAGAAGCTCAGGATCTACGATAAGGGCGTCGATCGCCCGCCGGACTACGGCTCGTACGGGGAGAGCCTGTCGATCAGAGAGGGAGACATCTTGATTCCAAAGCTCTCCAACGCCGAGCCGTTAGGGCTCGAGCTCAAGCATTTCGTGGAAGTGGCCCGGGGTGGGCCGCCGACGCGGGCCGACGCGCAGGACGGCGTTCGGGTCGTTCGGGTCCTGGAGGCGGCCAGCCGCTCGCTCAGCACGGGCGGCGGGCCGGTGATCGTGGAGACATGAGCATGTCATTGGCGGAAGAACTGATCCAAAAGGCCGAGCGGCGCGAAGTCCTGTTCGGCATCATCGGGCTCGGATACGTCGGCTTGCCGCTCGCAGTCGAGCTGGCCAATGCGGGGTACAAAGTCCTCGGATTCGATGTAAGCCAGCGGGTGGTGGACGGGCTCAACGCCGGCAAGTCCCACATCAAGGACATCACCAGCGAGCAGCTCCAGGGCGTGCTCGACAAGAGCCGCTTCTCCGCGACGACTGACGGGACCTTGCTGGAGGCCTGCGACGCGATCTCGATCTGCGTCCCGACGCCGCTCTCCAAGTTCAAGGACCCCGATGTGAGCTACATCGTCGCGGCCACCGAGACGGTCAAGAAGGCGATCCGGCCGGGCCAGGCGATCATCCTCGAGAGCACGACCTACCCGGGAACCACCCGCGAGATCATGCTGCCGGCGCTCGAGGCGACCGGCCTCAAGGTCGGGAAAGACTTCTTTCTCGCCTTCAGTCCCGAGCGGGTCGACCCGGGCAATCCATTCTATCAGACCAGGAACACGCCCAAGGTCGTCGGCGGGATCACCGACGACTGCCGCCGCGTCGTCGAGGCGCTCTACCAGCCGGCGATCGACACGCTCGTCGGGGTCTCCACCACCGAAGCCGCCGAGCTGGTCAAGCTGCTCGAGAACACGTTCCGGAGCGTGAACATCGGGCTCGCCAACGAGATGGCGATCGTCTGCGACAAGCTCGGCGTCGACGTCTGGGAGGTCATCGAGGCGGCCGCCACGAAGCCGTTCGGTTTCATGAAGTTCCTGCCGGGACCCGGGTTAGGCGGTCACTGCATTCCCGTCGACCCCCACTACCTCGCGTGGAAGATGCGCGGGCTCAACTACAAGACCCGCTTCATCGACCTCGCGGGCGAGCTCAACACCGAGATGCCGGTGTTCTGGGTCCGCAAAGTGAGCGACGCGCTCAATCAGGTCGGCAAGGCGGTCCGCGGCTCGAAGATCCTGATTCTGGGCGTCGCCTACAAGCGCGACATCGAAGACCTTCGCGAGAGTCCGGCGCTCGACATCATCAAGCTGCTCGAGGGACAGGGCGCCAAGGTCGAGTATCACGATCCGTTCGTGCCGGAGTTCTCCGAGGATGGTCACCATCACAAGTCGGTCCCGCTCACGGCCGCGTCCCTCAAAGGCGCGGACTGTGTCGTGCTCGTGACGGACCACACCGGTCTCGACTACGATCTGATCCGGGCCAACTCGCCCGTCGTCGTCGACACCCGTAACGCGCTCCGCACCAAGAAGGCGTAGCCGATGAGGGTCACGGTGGTGGGGTCGGGATATGTCGGGCTGGTCGCGGGCGCGTGTCTGGCCGAGACCGGCAACGACGTGATCTGTGCGGATGTCGACGCCCGAAAGATTGGCCGGCTCACGGCGAACGACATTCCGATCTACGAGCCCGGGCTCGAGTCGATGGTGGCGCGGAACCAGACGGAGGGGCGCCTCCGCTTCACGACCGACGTGGCCGGGGCCGTCCGGCACGGGCAGGTCGTGTTCATCGCCGTCGGCACCCCGCCCGACGAGGACGGCTCCGCGGATCTCAAGCACGTGCTCGCGGTGGCCAAGACGATCGGCCAGAATCTCAACGAGCCCAAGGTCGTCGTCACCAAGTCCACGGTGCCGGTCGGGACGGCGGAGAAAGTCCGCGCCGCGATCACCGCGGAGACCGCCGCACCGTTCTATGTATGCTCGAACCCGGAGTTCCTCAAAGAGGGCGCCGCCATCGACGACTTCATGAAGCCGGACCGGGTCGTGTTAGGCGTGGACTCCGACGAAGCGCGCGACCTCATGGGCCAGCTCTATGCGCCGTTCGTCCGGACGGGGAACCCGATCCTCTTCATGGACATCCCGTCCGCCGAAGTGACCAAGTACGCCGCCAACGCGATGCTGGCGACGCGGATCTCGTTCATGAACCAGATCGCCCAGCTCTGCGAACGGGTCGGCGCGGATGTTGTCAACGTGCGGAAGGGGATCGGCTCGGACCGCCGGATCGGCCAGGCCTTTCTCTTTCCCGGCCCCGGCTACGGCGGCTCGTGCTTTCCCAAGGACGTCAAAGCGCTGATCCGGATTGCGATCGACATCGGGCTCGCACCGGAGCTGCTCCAGGCGGTCGAGTCGGTCAACGATCGCCAGAAGCTGGTTCTCCTCGACAAGCTCAAACACGAGCTGGGCGCCAACCTGAGCGGTCGCCGGATCGCGGTCTGGGGCCTCGCGTTCAAGGCCGAGACGGACGACATGCGCGAGAGTCCGTCCATTCCTTTGATCGAAGGCATTCTGGCCGCGGGCGGCTCCGTGAAGGCACACGACCCGAAGGCAGTCGAGACCGCGGAAGCTATCTTCGGCAGCCGGGTCGAGCTGGCCGCCGATCCGTACGACGCGCTGACCGGAGCCGATGCGCTCGTGGTCGTCACCGAGTGGTTGGTGTACCGCAACCCCGACTTCGAGCGGATCCGCACGGCGCTCGCGCAGCCGCTCATCATCGACGGCCGCAATCTCTACGAGCCGGACCGGATGGCGAGGCTCGGCATCAAATATCACGGGATCGGCCGGCGCGCTCCATGAAAGTGTTGATCACAGGGGCCGCCGGCTTTCTCGGGTCCCACCTGACGGATCGATTTCTCGCCGAAGGTCACGAAGTGGTCGGGATGGACAACCTGATCACCGGCTCGCTCGACAACATCGCGCACCTCAGGGACGAGCGCCGGTTCCGGTTCGTCCACCACGACGTCTCCAAGTTCATCGAGATCGAGGGCAAGCTCGACGGCGTGCTCCACTTCGCCTCGCCGGCGAGCCCCATCGACTATCTCCAGCTTCCGATTCAGACCCTCAAGGTCGGCTCCCTCGGCACTCACAATACGTTAGGCGTTGCCAAGGCGAAGGGCGCCCGCTATTTCGTCGCGTCGACCTCGGAGGTGTACGGCGATCCGCTGGTCCACCCGCAGCCCGAGTCGTACTGGGGTAACGTCAATCCGGTCGGCCCGCGGGGTGTCTACGACGAGGCGAAGCGCTTCGGCGAGGCGATCACGATGGCCTACCACCGCTATCACGGTCTCGACACCCGGATCGTCCGAATCTTCAATACCTATGGCCCCAGGATGCGGGCCCATGACGGCCGGGTGGTGTCGAACTTTATCGTCCAGGCGCTCAAAGGCGAGCCGCTCACGATGTACGGCGACGGCAGCCAAACCCGCTCGTTCTGCTACGTCTCGGACCTGATCGACGGCATCTACCGTCTGTTTCAAAGCAGTCGCGTGGACCCCACGAATGTCGGGAATCCGAACGAATTCACGGTCAAGCAGCTGGGCGAGCTGGTATTGGAGATGACCGGCGCCAAGGGGCCCATTCTCAGCAACCCCCTTCCCGTCGACGATCCCAAGGTCCGGCAGCCCGATATCACGATCGCCCGGAGCGTCCTTGGCTGGGAGCCCGAGGTCCAGCTTCGCGAAGGCCTCGGCCGGACGATCGAGTACTTCCGACACGTGCTTCGGCCATAGCCGGCCCGGCTCTGCTGCCATTCCGAGGACCGAAGCGACCCGTTCCCCTCTTCAAACATCTTTCCTCGGATTGGGGCCAAACCGGCCTCACCCCCGTTATTTTGATGTGCTCCAGTTCCAGGGCAGGTCCCGTGGTTGCACCGGCTTGAAACGATGATGAAAGCGAGCTCCGACCATCTCTTGCACCAGGCACGTGAACGGTTCGCCGTGCAGGACTACTATGGCGCCGTTCACCTGCTCGACGAGATCCTCGAGGAAGGACGGCCGTTCGCCGACGTCCATCACTTGAGGGGGCTCTCGCTGTCGCTCCTCGGTCAGCCGGCGCAGGCGCTCGAGGAGTTCGACCGGGCGATCGGGCTGAACCCCCGGTACATCGAGGCTCACATCCATCGGGGAGTCGTGCTGATCGAGCTCGGCCGCACCGGCGAGGCGGACACCGCGTTCCACCTGGCGGCATCCCATGGTCAGCCGACAGTGGGTGGGTTTCCGCGGCCGGTCGCCGCCCGGCTTGCCAATCACCACGCCGAGCTTGCCGAGGTGTATTCGCAAGCCGGAGCTGTGGAAGAGGCGGTGGCGCAGCTCCGGAGGGCCGTCGAGCTTGGCCCGTCGTTTCACGACCTCCGCTACCGGCTTGCGCGGCTCCTGCTCGAGGCGGGGCGGCCGCTCGAAGCCCGCGAAGAGCTCGAGCGAATCGTCGCGGTCCAGCCCGAGTTCGTCGACGCGCAGGCGGCACTCGGCCTGGCGCACTACCTCGCGGGGGACGCGCACGGTGCGCAAGAGATCTGGGCCGGGTGCCTGAAGCGGCACCCCGACAATGCCCGGGTCGAAGCGTACCTCGCGATGGCACAGAGATTGGTATCGTGAGCCGGTTCGGCTGGTTGGCGCTGCTGGCGACCCTGGGGTGCGGAGGGGCCGCGTCGGACCACGAGCGGCTCGGCGACGAAGCGTACGGGAAGGGTTCCTTCCCCAAGGCGCTCGCGGAGTATCGAGCCGCTGAGCGCGGCGGCGCCCGCCGCGGGATCTGGGCAAAGGTTGCGGCCAGCGCGTTTCACAATCGCGATTTTTCCGGCGCGATCGACGCCTACCGACAGCTCGCGACCGACGATCCCACCCGCGCTTCCGAAGCCGCGACCGGTCTCGAGCGGATCGCTCGCGCCGCTGAGCGCGCGGGTGCGGGAGAAGTCCCGACGCTGGCGCGGGCGATTCTCGCGCTCCGGGCCGTCGCGCCGGGGCGACCGTTAGGACGACTGGCCCTCCATCCGGCGGGCGTGCCCAATCTGGAGCGGGCGGACCTGCTGGGGCTGGTACCGGCTGCGCTCGCCTCGGCGGCCGGCCCTCGCTCGGTGGATTCACTGCTACTGACCTACGCCGACGCTCAGCGGCTCACGACCGCTTGCGACGCGGCCGCGCGGAGCTACCGGACCGTGCTCCGGCGGACCGACGACGCCCGCCAGCGCACCATGGCCCGTGACGGGTTGGCGAGTTGCGCCTTGCAGCTGGGCCTCGACGCACTGGCCGCTCAGGCGCCGGGCGAGGCCGAGCAATGGTTCGAAACGGCGCTCGGGGTCGCGGCGGGGTCGCCGCGCGGGCTCCGGGCACAGATTGGGCTGGGCGAAGCCCGCCTGGCGCAGGGTGATCTGCTTGGAGCGTCGATCGCTTTTCAGGCGGTCTTGTCGGCGGCGGGCGCCCCCGACTCGCTCCAGGCCCTGGCGACACAGAAGCTGAACGCGTTAGGCGCGGCGGGCGATGCCCCGCCTCCGGAGACGAGGTCATGAGGCGATTTACGGTGCTCGCGCTGGTCGGGGTTGTGGCCTTGAGCGGGTGCATTCCGTTCCGACATAAAAAGAAACCGGCCGTTGCTCCGAGCCCGGTCCTCCAGAATTCGCCGCGGGTAGTGGATTCGCTCTGGTCCGTGGGGCAGCGCCAGTTCAACCGCGGCGGGGGCGGAAAGCTCCGCGAGATGTTGACCCGTCTCACCGCGATCATGCAGCCCGGAGACAACCGGCTTCCCCGGCTCCACTTCATGATGGGCGAAGTCGAGATGTCCGACGGCAACGAGCTCCAGGCGATTCGGGAGTTCCGGCGGGTCTCGGACGAGACGCCGGAAGACTCGCTCGCATCGGATGCCTTGCTGCGGGCCGGCGATGCGTACGCCAACCTGTGGAAGCGGCCTGAGCTCGATCCGACCTACGGAACCACCGCGCTCGGCGTGTATCAGGAAGTGGTCACCCGCTACCCGGGCACCAGCGCGGCCAAGCGAGCGTCCGTGCGGATCAGGCAGCTGCAGGACCGGTTCGCCTTCAAGGAGTATCAGAACGCCCTGTTCTACTACAAGTTCAAAGCCTACGACTCGGCGATCCTGACGCTGCGCAATCTGGTGGCGACCTATCCGAACGCACCGATCGTCCCGAGCGCGCTCGAGAAGCTCGTGCTGTCGTACCAGTCGCTCGGGTACAAAGAAGACATCAAGGAGACCTGCAACTACATCGGGCAGTTCTTTCCCCAGCCCACCGGCCCCCGACGGCTCTGCCCCAAGGAGCCGACAGCGGCCCCCAAGGAGCCGGCACCGGCGCAGTAGCATGCGGATCGGCGTTTTCGGAGGTTCGTTCGACCCTATCCACCACGGGCACCTCATCGTGGCGGAGTTGCTCCGCGAGAGGCTCGGGCTCGACGAGCTCTGGCTCATCCCGGCGGGGGAGCAGCCGTTCAAGGTGGGACAGCACCGGGCGCCCGCGGCCGACCGAGCCGCCATGGTCGAGCTCGCCGTGGCGGCTTCCTCAGGCCTCCGGGCCGACCGGGTCGAGGTAGACCGGCCCGGTCCCTCCTACACTGTCGATACCCTGCGAACCCTTCGCAAACGGTGCCCAACCGACCATTTTTCACTGCTTGTCGGCAGTGATGCCGCCCGCGACCTCCCGAAATGGCGGGAGGCGGACGCCCTCCGAGGACTCGCCGAAGTGATTGTGTTTCGGCGCGGCTCGGAAGCTGGTGAGCCAGGAACGGTCGAGGTCCCTCGGATCGAGATCTCTTCGACGGCGGTGCGGGAGCGGGTCAAGGCCGGGAAATCGGTCCGATATTGGGTTCCAGCGCCGGTCGAGGCCTACATAGCCGAGCACGGCCTTTACAGGAATGGTTGACGGATGATCAAGAAGATGCTGGCGGGAGTGTTCGGAACCCGCCAAGCGCGTGAAGTGAAACGGCTCCAGCCGCTGCTCGCCCAGATCAAGGAGGCGGAGGAGCGGCTCAAGTCGTTGAGCGAAGAAGAGCTCAGGGCCCAAACTCCGAAGTTCAGGGCGATCATCGCCGAGCGGACCGGGTCGGTCCGCGGCGAGCTCGAGCGGGTCAAGGCGGAAAAGCACGAATGCGCCGATCCGGTCCAGCGGGACGGGCTCGACAAGCAAACCCACGAGCTCGAGGACGAGTACAAGAAGGTGCTCGCGGCCGCGCTCGATGAGATCCTGCCGGAGGCGTTCGGGACGGTTCGCGAAGCCAGCCGCAGGTTGCTCGGATCGCCGGTGATGGTGACCGGCCACGAGCTCCCGTGGGACATGGTGCCTTACGACGTGCAGCTGATCGGCGGCACCAACCTGCACCGCGGCCGGATCGCCGAGATGGCCACCGGCGAAGGAAAGACGTTGGTCGCTGTGCTGCCGCTCTACCTCAACGGGTTGACCGGCCGCGGGGCGCACCTCATCACGGTGAACAACTACCTGGCCCGGCGCGACTCACAGTGGATGGGCCACCTGTTCGCGTATTTGGGCCTCAGCGTCGGCTGCATCGACGACACGGAGCCGCAGTCGCCCCAACGGCGAGCCGCCTACCTCGCCGACATCACATACGGAACCAACAACGAGTTCGGGTTCGACTATCTCCGCGACAACATGGTGTTCTCGCTCGAGCATCGGGTCCAGCGCGAGCATGCCTACGCGATCGTGGACGAAGTCGACTCGATCCTGATCGACGAGGCCCGCACCCCGCTCATCATTTCGGGCCCGGTCGGCAATGAAGGCGATGAGAAGTACTCGGAATTCAATCGGCAGGTCGCGGAGCTGGTGCGCCGGCAGACGGCCGTGGTAAACCAGCTCATCGCCGAGGCCGAGCCGCTCCTCACCAACGACAAGACCAAGAGCGACGGCGCCGTCAAGCTGTATCAGGCCCGCCTCGGCATGCCCAAGAACAAGAAGCTGGGCAAGCTCCTCAACGAGACCGGCGTCAAGCAGATGGTGCAGCGGGCCGAGCTCGATCACATCGCGGACCGCAAGCTGCCGGCGAAGCAGCAGCAGATGCGGGACATCGAAGAGGTGCTCTACTTCGTGCTCGACGAGCGCGGCCACTCGGTGCACTTGACCGAGCGGGGTACGACGGAGATGAGCCCCGGCGATCCGGGACTCTTCGTCGTGCCGGACATCTCGGAAGCCGTCGGCAAGATCGAAAAAGATCCGGACATGACGCCGACGGAGAAGCGTGATGTGAGGCAGCAGGTCGAGGCCGACTACGCGGTCAAGAGCGAAAAGCTCTCGATCATTCACAAGCTGCTCCAGGCCCACGCGCTCTACGAGAAGGACGTCGAATACATCGTCCAGGACTCGCAGGTGCTGATCGTCGATGAGTTCACCGGCCGGATTCTGCCGGGCCGGCGCTGGTCCGACGGTCTCCACCAGGCGGTCGAGGCGAAGGAAGGGGTTCAGATCAAGGGCGAGACCCAAACCCTCGCCACGATCACGATCCAGAACTACTTCCGGATGTATGACAAGCTCGCGGGCATGACCGGCACCGCCGAGACGGAAGAAGGCGAGTTCTACAGCATTTATGGGCTCGACGTCGCCGTCATCCCGACCAATCGGCCGATCCGCCGGCACGACTCTCCGGACCAGATCTACAAGACCCGCCGGGAGAAGTACAACGCGGTGGTCACGGAAGTCGAGCGGCTCAACCAGCAGGGGCTGCCGATTTTGATCGGTACCACCTCGGTCGAAGTGTCGGAGACGCTCAGCAAGATGCTCCGGCGCCAGGGCCTCAAGCACGAGGTGCTGAACGCGAAGTACCATCAGCGCGAAGCGGAGATCGTGGCGGCGGCGGGGCAGAAGGCCGCCATCACGATCGCGACCAACATGGCCGGCCGGGGCACCGACATCAAGCTCGGCAAGGACCTCGACCTCACGATGGAAGCCGGCGGCCTCCAGATCATCGGCACCGAGCGGCACGAGTCCCGCCGCATCGACCGCCAGCTCCGCGGCCGGGCCGGCCGCCAGGGCGATCCGGGCGCTTCGCTCTTCTTCCTGTCGCTCGAAGACGACTTGATGCGGCTCTTCGGGACCGACCGGATCGCGCGGTACATGGACCGCACCGGCGCCGAGGAAGGCGAGGTCATCACCGGCAAGCTGGTCACCGCGGCGATCGAGTCGGCCCAGAAGCGGGTCGAGCTCCAGAACTTCCAGTCGAGGAAACGGCTGCTCGAGTACGACGACGTGATGAACCAGCAGCGCGAGGTGATCTACTCGCTGCGGCTGTTCGCGCTCGAGAAGGGCGAAGAGCTCAAAGCAGAGGCCCGCCGCATGATCCAGGGCGCGCTCGAGCACTTCGTCAAGAAGTACGTCGCGGACATCGAGAACCCTCAAGACTGGGATCGGGCCGGACTTCAGGGGCAGCTCTCGCTGCAGTTCCTGGTGGTCGGCGAGACGATTGCAGACGCCGGCCGGACCAAGACGGTCGCCGGGTTGGTGAAAGCCGCGGTCGACGAGGGTGAGGAGGCGTTCCACCGGAAGGTCGAGTATCTCAAGGAGTTCGGGAAGTCGATCGGGATCGAGGGGGTCGACCAGCAGGTGCTCTCGCAGGTGATGCTCTCGGTCATCGACGAGAAGTGGAAGGACCACCTCTACGATCTCGACCTGCTCCGCAACGCCATTCAGTACCGCGCGTATGGCCAGCGCGATCCGCTGGTGGAGTACAAGAAGGAAGCGTACGAGATGTTCGAAGATCTCATGCGCGACCTCCACACTACGTTCACCGAGCGGTATCTCAAGGTTCAGGTCCACGCCGAAGCCCCGCCGGCTCCGCCGCCGCCGCCACCGCGGGCTCGACGAGAACCGGTCTCGGTGCCGCGCGCGTCCACCGACGAGCTGTTCGCCTCGAATACCCGGGGTGCGGAAGCGCCGCCGCCTCCATCGCCGGCGCTGTCGACCGGGCTCGGACGGTTAGCCAGTGCGGGGAGCGATCTGCCCGAAGTCGGCCGGAACGATCCGTGTCCGTGCGGCTCCGGGAAGAAGTACAAGAAGTGCCACGGCGCAGGCCGGTGAATCGGATCACCGGTCGAGCTCCAAGCCCTCGCCCCACGGCGGGGGCTTTTTGCAACGTGCTCCCGACAAAACGATCCCGGTCCCGGGGCGCGATCCGTTACGCTGGGTGGGTGACCTCTTTGACGCCTCCCCGAGGCCCCACCTCCGCCGACCGCCCGCGTGAGCGCCTGTGGGTTCATGGACCGGCTGCATTGACGACCGTGGAGCTAGTGGCCATTCTCATAGGGACGGGCCGCGTCGGAGAGGGCGCCGCGACGGTCGCCGATATCCTGGTTCGCTCGATGGACGGGTCGCTCCGGCGGCTGGCGAGCCGAGAGCCGGCGATGCTCCTGGCAACGCCCGGCATCGGACGGACCAAGGCGAGCCGGCTCGTCGCAGCGCTGGAATTGGGCCAGCGGATGACGCGGGAGGCCCGGCCGCTCCCGATCCGGATCCGGACCCCGACGGACCTAGTCCGTCACTTCGGAAGTCGGCTCCGGGACCTCGAGGTCGAGGAGTTTCACGTGTTGATCCTCAACCTCCGCCATGAGGTGACGCGGGATGTACTGGTGAGTCGGGGACTTCTCAACGCATCGCTGGTCCATCCGCGGGAGGTGTTTCGCACAGCCATTGCTGAGGCGGCGGCGGGAGTGATTCTCGTCCACAACCATCCCAGCGGCGACCCGACGCCCTCCCCGGAGGATCGGGTGGTCACCGAGCAGCTCGCGGAAGCGGGCAAAGTGGTGGGAATCCCGGTGACGGATCACGTCATCGTCGCCGGGGATCAGTATGTAAGTTTCGTGACCCAAGGGTATCTGTGAGCCAGACGTTGCTGGACGACGCGCCCGAGCTGCGCGCCGCAGTGGAGAAACACGCCGATCGACTCGATCTCGATCTGATCGATCGCGCGCTCCGCTTTAGCGCGTCGGCACACCGCGGCCAGAAGCGCATGTCGGGTGAGGAGTTCGTCTCCCACAGCATCGCGGTCGCCACGATTCTGGTAGGTCAGTTCCTCGATTCGCCGTCGATTGCCGCGGCACTCCTCCACGACGTCGTCGAAGACTCGGACGTGCGGGCCGAGGACATCGCCGCCGAGTTCGGTCCGGAAGTCGGCGGGCTGGTCGAAGGGCTCACCAAGATCTCCCACCTCACCTTCCGCTCCACTGCGGAAGAGCAGGTCGAGAACTACCGGAAGCTCCTCCTCTCGATCGCGCGGGATGCTCGCGTCATCATCATCAAGCTCGCGGACCGCCTCCACAACATGCGGACGCTCGAGCACCTGCCGGCGGACCGGCGGGTCCGGATCGCAACGGAAACGCGCGAGATCTACGCGCCGCTTGCGCATCGATTCGGCATGGCCGGCGTAAAGGCTG
>JBDTOH010000064.1:0-16406 GCA_039933355.1 Gemmatimonadota bacterium
CGAGGTCGAGGGCATCGTCAAAGCGGTCGTGAACGAGCACCTCGCCAATGTGCTGGAGGAGAAGCCGCCGGTCGCGCGAGCCATCGTCGAGAAGGCGGTGAGCGCGGCGCGGGCCCGGGAAGCCGCGCGCAAGGCGCGCGACCTGGTCCGCAAGAAGTCCGGTCTCGAGAACGCGGTCCTCCCCGGCAAACTGGCCGACTGCTCGCTCGAAGACCCGGCCCTCTGCGAGATCTACATCGTCGAAGGTGACTCGGCCGGCGGCTCGGCGAAGCAGGGCCGGAACCGGTCGTTCCAGGCGATCCTTCCGCTCCGCGGCAAGATCCTCAACGTCGAGCGCGCGCGGCTCGATAAGATCCTCGGCAATGAGGAGATCCGGGCGATGATCACGGCGATCGGGACCGGGGTAAAGGACGACTTCAGCCTCGAGGACGCCCGGTACCACAAGATCATCCTGATGACCGACGCGGACGTGGACGGCGCTCACATCAGGACGCTTCTGCTCACGTTCCTGTTCCGGCAGATGCCGGAGCTGATCGAGGCGGGTTACATCTACATCGCGCAGCCGCCGCTCTATCGCGTGGCCAGGGGCAAAGAGGAGTTTTACGCCTATACCGAGGTGGAGCGCGACGAGTACACCAAGCGCTTGAGCCCGGACGGCAAGGCCAACGTCAACATCCAGCGCTATAAGGGTCTGGGCGAGATGAATCCGGACCAGCTCTGGCACACGACCATGGATCCGGAGAAGCGGACGATCTTGAGAGTCACGCTCGAGGACGCCGTCGAGGCGTCGCAGCTGTTCGAGGAGCTGATGGGCGACGAGGTCGAGCCGCGCCGCGTCTTCATCGAGGCCAATGCGCGCTACGTGTCGAACCTGGACGTCTGAGTGGACGGCCGGGCGCCCGTCCGCCCGCTACGCCTTCCCCCGCTGGGCTTTCACCAAGAAGCGCTCGAAGCACCGCAGCACCCACCCGAACCCGCCCTGTTCCCGCAAGTTCGTCGGCGTCTCGTTGCAGCACCGCTTGAGCACCGAGGTCAGGCTTCGAGTGTTCGGGAAGCCGAGCGAGCGGGCGATCACCGTCGCCGGCTCAGCAGAGTGCTCGAGGCGGTAGGCGGCGGCGAGGGCCTGGCTCCAGCTCACGATGGTGGCGACCGGCGGCATCCCGGCCCGCTTGAGCTCGCCGCCTAACGCTTTTGCGGAGAGACCGACGGTCCGCCCCACCGACTCGGCGGTGAGCGGGCTCGCCGCCCGGTCGAGGCAGTAGCGGAAGATCGGGATCAGGCCGGCCGGTACCCTCCGGTGGAGCGCCTGGTCGGTCATCTCGTGGAAGGCGAGGTCGCTCGCGCGGGTGAGCGCGCTCAAGATCCGCTGCTCGAAGTCGGACTCGTCCCGGAAGATGATGGCCGAGATTCCGACCCGGGCAAACTCGGCCAGCTCCTCGCCGGATATCGTCAGGCGGTTGCACCAGAGCACGACGGGAAGGGAGGGACGGCGGGCCTTCATCGCGGCTACCGCCGGCGCGGTCGAGTCGCCGTTCCGATCCAGCGCATCGACCACGACGGCGAGCGCCTCTTCCACCGCGGCCCGCGCGACGAGATCGTTGAGGTCGTCACACCACAGCATGTCTCCGAACGCCTTGCACATCTCCGCGAAAAGCGGCCGGAGCCCCGCCTCGGACAGCTGGACCAGGAGGTGGCTCACGGTCGCGTACCCTCGTGCCTCGAGGGCTCGCGGGCTCGGACCGGGACGCCGCGGCTTCGGAGCCGGAGCCGGACGACCTTCCGAGTACCATCGGGCCGCAGAATCTGATGCAGGTACTGACGCCGTCATTGCTGCAATCCCTCGCAGGGCACGCAAATGGATCGAGGTCAGCCCGGGCGAATTGCCATGCCCCGCTCACCGGCGAATCCACTCGCGGCCGGTTCGAAACGCTCACTCTCTCATACGCTTCGGTCGCTCCCGAAACGTAACGAGCCCAACGATTTGCAATCCCTGCGCCAGGGACGGCGGGCGAATGGTCCTGGAACGTGCAGAGCGCTGCAGGAAGGGTTACGCGGGTCGCTCAGGGAACGGCACGAGCGATGGGGTACGGGGTGGACTTTTCCTCGAGTCGGTTGCGGCGCGAATGGGCCGCTAAAGGTCTCTCAGCAGGGCCTTTAGATAGGCGATCCACCGACCGCTGGATCGTCGTGGCGGGGACTCGCCTGTGGGCTGATCCGGGCGCGTAGCACGCTGAGGCTCGCGATTCACCGGATCAGTCGGCTCGGGGACCAGAGGCCCCGGCGGCGCGGCGGGTGGACGATCGCGATCGGTCACGAGGGTCTTTCAGCGTGGTCCCGGCATGCTCGGAATTGCTCCAGCCAATCTGCGCGGAATTCTACCAGGTTTCAATGCCCTGCCATGTGACCCTATCCGAGATCAACGGGCGAAATGATGCAAGACCCTCGCCGACCTCGATCGCCTCTTCGAGTGCAACGCGCGCCTCGGCAACTTGACCGATGGAGCGCGCATGAATCTCGACGAGGTCGGCTCCCGCCCTGACCGACTGTCCCGGTTTGACGAGCACCCGGAATCCGACTGCGGGATCGATCCGGTCGTCGGTTTTTTGGCGACCGCCGCCGAGGGCGATGATAGCTTCGCCGATCCGGCGGGGCTCGACCCGGAGCACGGTGCCGCCGTGCTTGACGCGGTGCATCTCGACGACTGGAGCGCGTGGGAGCCGAGCCGGATCTCGAACGACCGCCGGGTCCCCGCCCTGCGCCGCGATCAGCTGCTCGAGCTTGGCCAATGCCGCGCCGCTCGTGATCACCGATTCGAGCCGCCGGGCGGCATCGCGCCGATCGGTGACAAGACCGCTCACCAGCAGCATCTCGACGCCGAGCCCATAGGTCACCTCCATCAGATCGGCCGGGCCGCCGCCGGACAGTCCCTCGATCGACTCGGCCACTTCGAGCGCATTCCCGCAGGCCACGCCTAACGGCCGGTCCATGGCGGTGATGAGCGCCACGGTGCGGCACCCGCTCGCCTCGCCGAGCCGGATCATCGTCTCCGCGAGCACCAGCGACTGGGCCGGGTCCTGGATGAACGCGCCGCTCCCGGTCTTCACGTCGAGCACGAGGCCGTTCAGGTCCTCCGAGAGCTTCTTCGCCATGATGCTTGCCGCAATGAGCGGGATCGAGGAGACGGTTCCGGTGACGTCCCGGAGAGCGTAGAGCTTGCGGTCGGCGGGGACGAGCTCCGGGGTTTGACCGAGCATCACGACTCCGATCCGCTCGAGCTGACGAACCGCTTCCGTAAGGCCGAGCCCGGTGCGGAAGCCGGGAATCGCCTCGAGCTTGTCGAGCGTACCGCCGGTATGTCCGAGCCCGCGGCCCGAGATCATCGGGACCGCGACACCGAGACAGGCGAGCATCGGGGCGAGGAGAAGAGACGTCTTGTCGCCGACGCCGCCGGTCGAGTGCTTGTCGACTCGGGGAATTGGAAGGTGCCCAAGCGAAAGCTGATCGCCGGACGTTCTCATCGCCTCGGTCAAGGCAACGAGCTCCGGATCCTCGAGGCCGCGGAACAGCACCGCCATCGCGAGCGCCGCCATCTGATAGTCGGGCACCGCGCCGGCGACATAGCCCGTCATCAACCACCGCCACTCGTCGCCGGTGAGGGACTGTCCGTCGCGCTTCCTCTCGATCAACCGCGGGACGCTGAGCATTTTGGATCTCCGAATGGTCCGGCAGACCGAAGCTGTCATCTCCGGGGAGGGACGGCAAGCACTGTCGTCGGACCGGCCGACCCACCTGCCATCGCGAGGAGCGAGCCGACGAGAGATCTGGGCCGCGACATTCGGGCGCCGCAAGGTTGCGGCTCCGCGCAGAATGCCAGGTCTCGGGTCACAAACGGGACCTCCATTTCCGATTTCCGACCGCCGACTTCCGACTATGTTCCCCCCATGCTTGCTCCCTTCCTGCTGCTCGCTTCCGCCGGCTTTTTCCAGACCACGGAAGTCGCCCAAGGGCGAGCCATCGCCGCCATGAATCCGGGTGCTGCGCTCGTGCTTTTCGAGCGGGCCCTGGCACACGATTCCACGAGCTACGAGGCCACCTGGCGCGCCGCGATCGCGCTCGTCGACTTGGCGGAGTCGGCCCCGGCTGATTCATTGACGCCGCCACGGCGGGACTCGGTGCACGTCGAGGCGGTCCAATATGCTCGACGCGCGATCGCCCTCTCACCGGACGGAGCCGACGGCCACTTCGCGCTTGCGGTGGCGCTCGGGCGAACGGCGCTCACCAAGGGCAAGCGCGAGCGCGCTCGCTATGCGGTGGAGATCTACAGCGAGGCGACCCGGGTGACCGAGCTCGACTCGACCCACGACGGTGCTCAGCACGTGCTCGGCGCCTGGAACGCCGAGATCATGCGGCTGTCGGGGTTCAGCCGGTTCTTCGCCCGGAATCTTCTGGGAGCCCGGGTCTTCGGGAAGGCGAGCTGGGAGCAGGCTGTCAGCCATCTCGAGGCGTCCGTGCGCCTCGATCCGACCCGGATCATTCACCGGCTCGAGCTGGCCCGCGTGTATGCCGACCGAAAGCGGTATGCGGACGCGCGCCGCGAGCTGGCAGCGATCGACGGGCTCACGGACAAGACCGTGATGGACGCGCGCTACCGGCTCCAAGCCCGCGAGTTGTCAGCAGATGTGAAGCAGAAGCAGGACTGAACGCGGGACCTAACGGCGGCGGCGGGCCAGCTCCCGGCGGGCGACGGCTTCGATCGCCTGCCACCGCTCCTCGGCGCCATCGCGGACGGAACGGATCCGTTTCCGGAGGCGGCGCCGGGTATCGGTGCCTCGCTCGGGCGCGAGCAACAGCGCGACGGCGGCGCCCACCATCGCGCCGAGCACGAGCCCGACTGCGAAGCTGCCCTTGCTCCGGCGGCGGCGCACCGGCGCCTCCACAGCGGATTCTGTCGTTGTTGCCGGCTCGTCGGTGGCGGTCGAATCTGTCATACCGCGGAAGGTACTCCCACCCTGACCGCGGTTCAACATCCGGCCCCCGTCCACCGCTCGGCTTGACCCTCCCCCCGACTCAAATCCATCTTCCTGCTATGACCTTCTCACCTGCGCCTTCGAGCTCCTCCTCCCCCGGCCCGACCCATTCCTCCGACCCTGTGGAGCGACTCCAGGCCCGCGTGGAGGAGCTCGAGCTGGAACGGAAACGCCTGATCGGATTGGTCGACTTGCTCCGTGACGTGGGAAACGCGACCCACTACCTCGACATCGTTCAGGCGGTCGCCCGGCGGCTCGGGGCCTCGTTCGGCCTCGACCGCTGCTCCGTGTTCCTGACGGAGCGGAGCGCCGGGACGGTCCACCTGGTGGCGAGCTATGAGGACCCGAGCATCCGAAACCACATCGTCGATGTGAGCCGCTACCCGGAGCTCAAGCGCGCGCTCGACACCGGCGAGGTCGTCAACATCCCGGACGCCACCCACGACCCGGCGCTCGGGCCGTTGCTGATGAACTTCTCGAGCCGGAAGATCCGGTCGATTACGGTCGTTCCGCTCACGTGGCGCGGCTCGGCGATCGGCGCGATTTTCCTCCGCACGTTCCGTGAGGGCGCCGAGCTCGCTCCCGAGGACATCGAGTATTGCCGGACGATCGCCGACTTGACCAGTCGGGCGCTTCGGAGCGCGCACCGGCTCGAGCGGCTCCTAACTCGCCGTGGCGGGGGGACCGTGGCGCTGACTCAGGACCGCGAGCGGGCCGCGATGTTGAGCTTCATCCGGCGGATGCTGGTCGCGTTTGGCGACCGGGCCGGCACCTGGGACGAGGGCCTGCTCGCCCGCGCGAGCGCGACCGAGCTCGACCGGCTCGTCGGCGTGGCCCTCACCGTGGTGAGCCAAGAAGCCCAAGCCCGATGAGCCGAGCTTCCGCCGAAGCCGGCGAGCGGATTCTCGAGCTTCGCAAGGAGATCGAGCGGGCCAACTTCGCCTACTACGTCGAGGATGCGCCCGAGCTGGCGGACCCGGAGTACGATCGGTTGTTCCGCGAGCTGCAGGCACTGGAGCTCGCCCATCCGGAGCTGCTCTCGCCCGACAGTCCGACCCAGCGGGTCGGCGCCGAGCCGGCTTCGTCGCTGACCAAGCACACCCATCGCCGTCCCATGCTCTCCCTCGCCAACGCGTTCTCGGCGGAGGAGGTCGCGGCGTGGGAAGAGCGCAACGAGCGCCTGAACACGGCGGTGCTGACGGCGGGTTACACGACCGAGGTGAAGATCGACGGAGCCGGCGTCAACCTGACCTATGAGAACGGCCGGCTCGTGATCGGATGCACCCGGGGCAACGGAATCGTGGGCGAGGACGTCACGGCGAACCTCAAGACCATTCCCGACGTTCCGCTCACGCTCCGCGGCACCGGCCATCCCGCGTTGATGGAGGTTCGCGGCGAGGTGTATTTCCCGGTCGCGGCGTTCAAGAAGCTCAACGCGAAGCGGGAGTCGCAGGGCGAGCCGCCGCTCGCCAATCCGCGGAACGCCGCCGCGGGGAGCCTTCGGCAGCTCGACTCGAAGACCACCCGGTCGCGCCGGCTCCGGATGTTCGCGTTCCAGATCGAGCCGATCGAGGGCCGCCTGGCCGCGAAGGCCCATCACGAGACGTTAGGTCTCCTCGCGTCCTGGGGCTTTGCGGTCGAGCCCCACCACCGGCGGTTCGACTCGCTCGCCGAAGTCCAGGCAGCGATCCCGGAGTACGAGGCGCTGCTCGAGACGTTGTCGTTCGAGGCCGACGGGATCGTGGTGAAGGTGGACCGCCGGGACCTGCACGAGGATCTGGGTGTGGTCGGCGGGCGCGAGCCCCGGTGGGCGATCGCCCGAAAGTTCGCGCCGGAGATCGCCGTCACCCGGCTCCTCGAGATTCGGATCAACGTCGGCCGTACCGGAGCGCTCAACCCATACGCCGTGCTCGAACCGGTCGAAGTGGGCGGGGTGACGATCAGGAACGCCACACTGCATAACGAAGACATCATCGCGCAGAAGGACATCCGGATCGGCGACTGGGTCGAGATCATGCGCGCGGGGGAAGTCATTCCGCAGATCGTCGGCCCGCTCCGGGACCGGCGGGACGGCACCGAGCTGCCGTTCGAGATGCCGGATCAATGCCCGGCCTGTGGCACGCCGGTCGAGCGTCCCGCCGACGAGGTGATGCGCTACTGTCCCAACGCCGCCTGCCCCGGCCGGATCCTCGAGGGACTGGTCCACTTCGCTTCCCGCGAGGCGATGGACATCCGCGGCCTGGGTTACGAGCGGGTCCGCCAGCTCCTCGACCACGGGTTGGTCAAGGATCCGAGCGATATCTATCACCTAACGGCCGAGCGCCTGGTCGAGCTCGAGCGCTTCGCGACCCAGTCGTCGGAGCAGCTGGTCGGGGCAATCGAGGCCTCCAAGTCGCGCCCGCTCTCGACGCTGCTCTTCGCGCTCGGGATCCGGCACGCCGGGAAGACGGTCGCCCAGCTGATTGCCCGAGCGTTCGGCACCATGGAGGCGCTCCGGGCCGCCACCGCGAAGACGATCGCCACCACGCCGGGAGTCGGGCCTACGATCGCGGAAGCGGTGGAGACATTCTTTGCGACCCCGGTCAACCAGAAGCTGGTCGATCGGCTCAGCGCGGCAGGCCTCACGATGAGCGAGCCCACGGCGGTCGCCGCGGGTGGCGCGCTCGCGGGGCAGACCTATGTCATCACCGGCACGCTGCCGACCTTGTCGCGAAGCGACGCGGGAGCCCGGATCGAACAGGCCGGCGGCCGGATCGGCAGCGGGGTCAGCAAGAAGACGACGGCGGTCGTCGCCGGCGACGATCCCGGCAGCAAGCTCGACAAGGCCAAGAGCCTCGGCGTCGAAGTCATCGATGAAGCGGAACTCTTGCGCCGCCTCTCCGGCTAACTAGGTTGGTGCCATGACCTCGACCACAAGGACAGCGAGCGTCGCCATCGGCCGGGGCGCGCTGCAGCAGCTGCGGATGACGCTCGAGCGCGAGACGGGAACGCAGGCCCCCGCGCTGCTCCGAGAGATCGGCTTCGCCGCCGGCGCCGACTGCAACGACCGCTATGCGGCGTGGCTCAAGGACCGTCATCAGGTCGAGGGGCCGCACGCCCTCGACGCCGATTTTCTGTCCGAGACGATGGACGGGTTTTTCCAGGAGACCGGCTGGGGCCACCTCGCGGTGGGCAGCGCCGGGGCCGGCGTGCTCGCGGTGGACAGCCCCGACTGGGCCGAGGCCGAGCCGCGCGGCGCCGAATACCCGGCGTGCCACCTCTCGTCCGGCATGCTGGCGGATTTCTTCACCCGGTTAGGCGCGACGCCGGCGGCCGTGATGGAAGTGGAGTGCCGGAGCCGGGGCGACGCGCGATGCCGGTTCCTGGTCGCGTCGCCCGAGCTGTTGACGTGGATCTACGAGCGGATGGTTCAGGGGCTCGAGTACCAGCAGGTGTTGGGGGAGAGGTAGGAGGACGGCGGCGGTAGGACGGTAAGACGGTAAGACGGTAGGACGGTGGCCCGGAAGAGACGGGGATCCGTGTCTGAACATCTGTCATCCGAGCGAAGCGAGCGCCCACTTCGCGGGGCTCGGACTCTACAATCTAAATTCTTTCCTCTCTTCGGAACGACAGTCTTGTGGTGACGCGTCACTCCTAGTCGCCTCTTGCAATCCTACCGCCTCACCGTCTTACCGTCTTACCGTCTACCGCGCTGCCGCGCTCACCCTAACGCCTTCTACTGCAACCGACGGTAGGCATGCGGCTCCGAGCCAGGTCGCGTCGCCGCCGATGGCGATCACTTTTCCCAGTATCTCAAAAGCGTTGCCCGCGAGCACCACACTTTCGAGACGGCCCACGACCTCGCCGCGCTCGATCCGGTAGGCCCAGGGGGCCGAGAGCGTGAAGCTCCCGGTGGCGGCGTTAGGGGCTGCGTTCCAGGTGAGGTCCTCGACGAGCACGCCGCGGTCGATCGCCGCGAGCGGATCGGACGCGCCTTCGTCGGGAAGGAGGCGCAGGTTGGTCGCGCCGACCCGGGGAGCGCCGAGCACCGAGCGCCACGCGTGGCCGGTCGATGGGCGGTCGAGCCGGGCCCCGACGAGGAGGTCGGTCAGGCCGGTCCGGACTCGGCCCCGATCGATCAACGTGAGCCGGAGCGAGGGAACGCCGTCGTCGTCGATCGGCCGGCTTCCAGGGCGGAGCGGCGCGAGCGGATCGTCGATC
This sequence comes from Gemmatimonadota bacterium, assembly GCA_039933355.1. Taxonomy (GTDB): domain Bacteria; phylum Gemmatimonadota; class Gemmatimonadetes; order Gemmatimonadales; family GWC2-71-9; genus SHZU01. The sequence goes on from JBDTOH010000064.1 coordinate 9,228, forward strand.
AGCGTCAGACGCCGATCGAGCCGGACGAGATCGAGATCCACCGCGAGCGACGGCTCGATCGGGCCTGGATCGCCGGTGAGCGCCGCGAGGATGGGTCGAAGCAGCGCCCGGACCGCGCGAGGCCGAAACAGAACCGGGCAGGAGCCGATCTCCTCCGCCTCGAGCGCCGGGCCACTCAACCGGCGGTCCACCTCCAGAGCCAACTGCTCGAGGTCCAGGCTGGTCGGCAGCGCACCGCCGGCCACGTGGACATCGACCGGCGGCGCGTTAGGTGTCCGCACCCGGGCGCCCACGCCCGCGAGCGACACCGGGTACTCCGCGCGAACGCCCCGGCTGTTCCCCAGCGCGACGGTCCCGGACGACCGCTCGAGCCAAGCCTCCACCTCGCGCTCCGGACCGGCCAAGCGCCCCGCCAGCGAGCGGACCATCTCCCAGAGCTCCGGAATCGAGGCACGCGTCGTTCCAAGGTCACGGGTCGCGACCTCAGCTACGGGGGCGGGCGCCGGGAGGAAGACCGTCACCGGCTCGCCGGCAGCAGCGGACGCGAGGGCGCCGTCGATCAGCGCGGCCGAAGCGGTTCCACTTTCGCCCCGCCATCCGATCCGGCCGTCCTTGAAGACTCTGATCTGCGCGCCGCCGCTCACCGAGCTGACCGACCGGCCGCCGCCGGCCGGGTCGACCGTGAGCGTTATGGTCTCGTCGGTCTTGGCGACCGCGTCCGCGGCGTCGGCGCGCGGGGCCGCATCGCTGAGCAGCGCGGCGATCACCCGACCGCCTCGCCGATGCTCACATCGACGAACCGCGCATGGGGCGCCCCGGTCGTGACTGGGCGGCCGTCCCCATTGGACCGGCCGCGCGCGTCCGAGGAGTCCCACGAGAAGTCGTCCCCCACCGTCTCGAGCCGCCCGAACAACGACCAGAGCGATCCCGCGATTGGAGGGCATTTGACCGGCTCGCCGAGGCGGCCCTGGCGAATCACGTAACTGCGCCCCGGCTCGAGGCTCACCTGGTCGCCGGACAGGCGGACACCTAACACATCCGCGATGTAAATCCCGCTCGCGACGTCACCCACGAGGTCGCCGCCGCCCCGGCCGCTCGCCAAGTAGGTGTTGGTGAGACGAGCGGCCGGCTCGTCGCGGAGGCCGGAAGCAAAGGCATGGCCGGTTGGCGCGTGGCCGGTCGGCCGAGCCGTAGCGCGGGCGGCGAGATGCCCGACGACGACGCCATGCTGGACGAGAAGCGCCTTTCCCGCGGGGGTGCCCTCGTCGTCGAGCACCGCCGTTGTCCTGAGCCCGGCGGCGGTCGGGTCGTCGCCGACGGTTAGGCATTCGGGCCCGACCCGGGTCCCTAACGGGAGCCGTTCCGGGCCCTCGCCGGCTCCCGCCACCACCGAGCGCTGCGCCAGCGTCGCCTGGATCAGGGCTCCCGCCGCCCGGGGATCGAGCACGAGAGTGAAGCGTCCCCGGCGGGCCGGGGCGGCGTGGAGGCGCTCGACCGCGCGAACCCCGGCGAGGCGGACGATAGGAGCACTTGTCGCGAGGGCGGCGAAGGCGCCCGGCACGGCATAGGACTCGATCGCGCGCTCGACCGTGCCGTCCTCCTCCGCTACCGCGAGCGACGCGACCGCTACCTCGGCCCGTCCGTCGGCGAACCAAGTGCCCTCCGTCGTGGCGAACCAGGTCTCGGTGACAACCTCCCGATACGACGTTCGGGCATCGACGATCCGCCGATCGGTGCCGAGGAGCTCGACGGTCGCTGCCTCGAGCCACGCGCGCTTCTCGGTCACGGGCACTCGGGTCGGATCGTTGTCGGGAGACAGTGGCCGTTCGTGCTGACGGATGGGAATCGGGAAGAGGGCTTCGCCGCCGCGCCCAGCAGCAGAGAGCTCAAAGGCGCGCGCGACCTGGGCCGAGAGCCGGTCGATGCCGGCAAAGCCAACGGTGGCCCATCCGCCGCCCGGTGCGAGCGCGCGAACAGAGCCGCCCCACGCCTCAGTCGTCAGATTGACCCTCAGCGCGCGACCCCGGAATAAGATCGTCGTGACGTGGATCCGGCGGATTCGAATGTCCGCATAGCCTCGTACGTCGCGAAGTGCTCCTTCGACCTCGCTCCGCATCAAGGCTTCGACAGATACGGCGCGTAGTCGGGATGCGGGATCAGCTCACCGTTCACGATGATCTCCCGATCCCAAGGCAGCACGATCGCCTTTTCGGTCTCGAAGGAATACGAGTCGGGCACGTACGGGCCGGTCTTGATCGACACCGCGGTCCTGACCTCTTTGGGGCGGAGCGCCTTCACCTCATTGAGCGCGAGCTTGAGGGTGTCGCCGGTGTCGCAGGTCTCGTCAACCAGGAGCACCCGACGCCCGGCGATCGGGGCCAGCGGCGCGCTGAGAATGACGGGGTTCGCGCCCTTTCCGCCCCGCGCGATGGTGATCGACGCAAACTCGCGCTGGAGAATGGCGGCGATGACCGCGCCCGGAATGACGCCGGCCTTCGCGATGCCGAGTACGATCTCGGGGTCGTAGTCGCGGGAGACCTTGAGGGCGAGGGCCCGGCAGAGCTCACCGAACAGGGGCCAGTCGATCTCCAGGATTCCGCGGGTCGATTCGGGGGCGCGTCGTGGCATAAGCTCATCCCGGCGAGAGGCGATGCGTAACATTAGACTGGGCTTACGTGTCGCGGTAGGCAACACGGCCCATCCCGAGAAAGCTCGATGGCTGTTTCGCCCAGCACTAGGGGCGCGGTGTAGAGCCCTCGTCGCTCTGTAAGTCGGTACGACGATTCCTCCGCATAACAGGTCGAAGTCGCTTCATGGCTCGGGATGACGGATCACAACGGCTCCAAGGCGCCTCGCTCGTCAACATGACACGATTTCCCCCGTTGCTCTCGCCCAACCGGTTTCTTATGTTTGATTCGTGCGTGCGGGATGTCGCATTCATCACATCGTTAGGAAGAATCGGCCAAACAGATGACTGTCTGGAAACGGCTGCTGGGGACGTTCGGCTCACCGGTCTCGGGCCCGCAGCGTCTCGACTACCTGAACGAAGCCCTCGCCCTCGAGCGGCAGGGAGACTACATCGCGGCGTTGACGTCCTACCGCTTGGGCCTCCGGGACAATCCCAACGACCCCCGAATCCTGCAGAACATGGCGATCGCGTTCACCAAGACGGGACAGCCCGACGAAGCGATCCGGCACTACCGCCGTGCCCTCGAGCTCGACCCGCTGCTCTCCGGCGCGCATTACGGGATCGCGTTTCTTCTGATCAAGCGGGGCGACGCGGACAAGGCGTGCGAGCATCTTCGCGCGTTTCTCGCGCGGCCACCCAAGGGCGCCGACGCAGACCGGTGGATCCGGCACGCGCAAAGCACCCTCAAAGAGCTCGACGAGGCCCACGCGGTTCAGTCGGCGTGAAGCTGGTAGTTTGCTCGCTCCTCGCCTTAGCGGGGTGCAGCTCGCTCTCCAACAACGACGACGGCGTCGCGGTCCTCGAAGTCCAGGGCGGGGTCAACCCGTTCCTCGAGCCCGGCGTACCACTCCAGCTACGCGGCGTCGCCCGAAATTCCGCCGGTGACAGCGTCGACATTCCGATCGTCTGGCGAGCTTCCGACACGACGCTGGTCCGGCTCGACAGCCTGACCGGCGTGATCGAAGCGAAGGCGATCACGGGCTCGGTGCAGGTTCAGGCGAGCACGCGCGGCAAGTCCCCGATCGCCACCGATCCGTTCGCGCTCACATTCACGCTCACCGCCAAAGCCGAGAGCCTCGAGGTCGTGCTCGACTCGCTCGATGTCCTGACGGATGCCACGACGTCGCCTCCCCTGCAGGCAATGTTGTTCGGAGTCGATGCCGCGCCCGTCGCGGGCCGCCCGGTCCAATTCCGGATCATCGAGCCCGCCTACGGCACCGGCGACACTCCGGGCGTGCAATTCAGTACCTTTCGGATCGCGGATTCCACCCAGACCAGCTCACTCGGCATCGCGAACATGTTCCTGACCCGCGTCACCGACCAGCCGACGCCGGCCCGCGTCGTCGTGGAAGTCCGGGCTTTTCATGCAACCGGCGCTCCCATCCTCGGATCCGGACAGCAGATCGTCGTCCGGTTCGAGCCGTAGCGCGCCCACGTCCTTGCCCACTCCGCGAACGCTCAACGAGCTGTTCTTCGGCGCAATCGAGCGTTTCCACGATCGCGGGACGGCGATGCGCGCGAGGCGGAACGGCACGTGGGTGCCGATCACCTACGGTGAGCTCAAGAACCGGGTCCGCTCTCTAAGCCTCGGCCTCCGCGAGCTCGGCGTTATGCCGGGTGAGCGGGTGGGGATTCTGGCGGAGAACCGGCCCGAATGGGCCATCGCCGACTACGCCTGCCTCACGGCCCGCTGCGCCGACGTGCCGGTCTACCCGACCCTTCCCGCCAAGCAGATCGCCTACATCCTCAACGACTCGGGGGCGGTTGCCCTCTTCGTCTCGAACCAGGCTCAGCTCGCGAAGGTGCTCGAGATCAGGGCCGAGCTACCCGCGCTCCGCTATGTGATCCCATTCGAGGGGAGTCCGGCGGGTGAGGGCATGGTGCCGTTCGCCCAGATGGAAGAGAAGGGCGCGGCCGTGGCGGCGAGCCATCCGAACTGGGAGCGTGAGGCGCTCGAGGTGGTCCCTGACGATCTCGCGACCGTGATCTATACCTCGGGGACGACCGGTGATCCCAAGGGCGTCATGCTGACGCACCGGAACATCACGTCGAACGTGCTCGGGAGCGTGGCCGCCCTGCCGCTCGAGCCGGGCGAGTCGTGCCTCTCGCTGCTTCCCCTCTCGCACATCTTCGAGCGGCAGGGCGGTCACTACTCGATGCTCCAACAAGGCGCAGTGATCAACTATGCCGAGAGCATCGATACGGCCGCGCGAGACCTGCTGGAAACCCGGCCCACCGTTATGCTGGCGGTGCCGAGGCTCTACGAGAAGATCTACGCGCGGGCGCTGGAAACGGCGGTGAGCGGCTCGCCCGTCAAGCGGAAGATCTTCTTCTGGGCCAAGCGCGTGGGCGAAGCGTGGGCCGACCGCTCCCTCGCCCACCGCCCGATTCCGCCCGGGCTGGCGATTCAGCGGGCGCTGGCGGACCGGCTGGTGTTCTCCAAGATCCGCGCCCGCACGGGCGGCCGGATCAAGTACTTCGTCTCGGGTGGGGCGCCTCTCTCGGCGGAGATCGCCCGGTTCTTTCTCGCGGCGGGACTCCCGATCTTCGAGGGGTACGGCCTCACCGAGACGTCGCCGACCATCACCGTGAACCGGCTCGGCCGGACGAAGCTCGGCACCGTGGGCCTGCCGATCGACGGGGTGCAGGTTCGGATCGCGCCCGACGGCGAGATCGTCACCAAGGGCGACAGCGTTATGCGGGGCTATTACAACAAACCCGAAGCGACCGCCGAGGCAATCGACGCCGACGGGTGGTTCCACACGGGTGACATCGGGGAGATCGATGCGGACGGCTTTCTCAAGATCACCGACCGGAAGAAGGATCTGATCGTGACGGCGGGCGGCAAGAAGATCGCCCCGCAGCCGATCGAAGCCCTGCTCCGCCAGAATCCGTTCATCTCGCAGGCAGTGATCCTGGGCGACAAGCGCAAGTTTCCGATCGCGCTCATCGTACCCGAGTTCGCCAAGCTCGAGACGTGGGCGAAGGCGAACAACATTTCCGGATCGACCCATGAGGAGCTGGTCCGCCATCCCTCGGTCCAGGAGCTTCTAACGGCCGAGGCAAAGAAGCACCTGAGAGACCTGGCTCAATTCGAGGTCCCCAAGCGGTTCCTGATCCTGGACCGCGATTTCACGATCGTGGGCGGGGAGCTGACTCCGAAGCTCTCGGTGAAACGGCGGGTGGTCGAGAAACGCTATGAGAGCGCGATCGAGGCCATCTATGCCGAGGCGGAGCTCCACCCGGAAAAAAGCGCCCATTCCAGTTAGGTGCACCAGCCCCGCTCCATCCCGATAAGTCGTTTGGTTCCAACGCGGTAGGATTCAGCGAGCCGTGGTCTGGTTCGTGCGAGACGTAACCGGCATGACCAGACGAATCGACCTGTTCGCCGCCGCAGTCGCCGCCAGCCTGATCGCGGCCCCGGTCCAAGCCCAACGACCGGCTTCCACCGATTCGGCCGGGAGCCCGCTCGACATCGCGTCGTGGGCGGGCCAGCCGCGAGTCCAGCACTATCTCGACTACTTCACCGGCCAGGCTCGGCCACGCGTGGCCAAGTGGCTCGAGCGCTCCCAGCCGTTCCAGGCCCAGATCGGCGACCGACTTTCCGCCGCCGGTTTGCCCTCCGCGTTCAGCTTCCTGCCACTCATTGAGAGCGGGTTTGCGTCCGACGCAGTGAGCAAGAAGGGAGCGGTCGGGCTCTGGCAGTTCATGCCGAAGACGGCGCGCCAGTACGGGCTCCGGGTCGATCGCCTGGTCGACGAGCGGCGCGATCCGGAGCGGGCCACGAACGCGGCGGTTCGCCATCTCGGCGATCTCAAGACCAAGTTCTCGTCGAGTTTCCTGGCGGCGGCCGCGTATAACGCCGGAGCCGGGCGGGTCGAGCGGGGACTGGGCCAGTTAGGCGATCCGGACTCGGAAGACGGGGACACCGGGGTCGAAGGGCAGTTCTTTCGGCTCGCGAGCAAGTCGCTGCTGGCAAAGGAGACCCGCGACTACGTCCCGCAGCTGATTGCGGCCGCGATGATCGGGCAGAACCCGGAGCAATACGGCTTCTCGCCGTCCGTACCGGCTCCTTACGCGCCGACGGCCTACGACTCGGTCACCGTGGACCGCCCGACAACGCTGGCCCAGCTTGCCCGCGCTATCGGCGTTGCGCCGGTCGTGCTCCGCCAGCTCAACCCGCAATTCGTGATCGGCGTGACACCTCCGGGCGCCTCGTCATCGATCCGGATCCCGCCGGGTCTGGCCGATATCGCCGCGGCCCGCATCCCGACGCTCCCGGCGGCATTGATTCCGAGCTTCGACGACGAGGACGATGTGAACCCGGCAGGCTCGAAACCAGCCGGCCCGGACGCCCACACGCTGGTCCGCCGGGGGGAAACCCTCGAAGCGGTGGCGGGAAGGACCGGAGTTTCGGTCCATAAGCTCAGGCGGGCCAACGCGCTCCCGAAGCGGTATCGGTTGCGTCCGGGGCAGATTCTGCGGGTGCC
>JBDTOH010000065.1:0-16174 GCA_039933355.1 Gemmatimonadota bacterium
GACGAGCGGGCCGACGACCCGGTCTACGCCCTCGGTCGCGAGCTGGGCCTCTCCTCGGTGCCGCGGACGATGATCTGCGTCGACATCTCGACCAACCAGGGACGCGATACGGTAGGCTCCCTCGTGTTTTTCGAGGCGGGCCGTCCCAAGAAGTCGGAATACCGAAAGTTCAAGATCAAGGGCGTTGCGCAGCAGGACGATTTCGCCGCGATCCACGAGGTGGTCACCCGCTACTTCCGGCGCCGGCTGGATGAGCAGTTGCCGCTCCCCGAGCTGGTTGTGATCGACGGCGGCAAAGGGCAGCTGAGCGCCGCGTGGGCCGCCGCGGCAGCGCTCGGCGTCATCTCGATTCCCTTCATCAGCTTGGCGAAGAGGGAGGAGGAGATCTTCTTCCCGGACCGGCCCGAGAGCCTCCGGCTCCCCCGCCGCAGCACCGCCCTCCGGCTGCTCCAGCGCGCCCGCGACGAGGCGCACCGGTTCGGCGTCACCTACAATCGGAAGCGTCGCAGCGAGCGCACGATCACCTCCGCCTTGCTCAACATCCCCGGAATCGGGCCGAGCCGGAGGCGTCAACTGATCGAGAGCTTCGGCAGCCTGGCAGGCGTCAAGACGGCCACTCCAGCCGAGATCGCCACGCTTCCGGGGTTCTCCGCGAAGCTGGCCGAGCGTATCTTGGCGGCGCTGAAGGACGCCTGACCCGGCCCGACGAGCGCCAAGGATCGGCCGACATTCCTCAACCGGCACCCCTCCATGGATTGGTTTCTCGAGTGCTCGAATTGCCACGCGACGCGGGGCCCGGAAGGGTTGCCAACGGTCTGCGACCAGTGCGCGAAGCCCTGGCTGGTTCGATATCCCGCGCGAACCCATTCGCGGACTGATCGGGATAGCGGGCGGAGCCAGAACATGTGGCGCTATCGCTCGTTCCTCCCGCTGGTCGGAGATGAGGAGCCGCTCTCGATTGGTGAGGGGGCGACACCGCTTCTTCGAGCTCCAAGAATCGCCGCCCGGCTCGGCTTCACGAATCTGTGGGTGAAAGACGAGGGCGTGAACCCGACCGGGTCGTTCAAGGCGAGAGGCCTCGCACCGGCCGTCATGCGGGCCGCACGCGCCGGTGCGACCGCCTTCACGCTCCCGACCGCCGGAAACGCCGGAGTGGCTGCGTCCGCCTACGGCGCCCGAGCCGGGGCGACCGTCAGGGTCTACGCGCCGAGGACAACGCCCCCGATCATCCTCGGCCAAATGGTGGCGTTCGGCGGAGATCTCCATCTACTCGACGGCCACATCGGCGACTGCGGTAAGGCGAGCCGGGCGTTCGCCGCGGCGTCCGGGGCCTTCGACCTGTCGACCCTGCGCGAGCCTTACCGAATCGAGGGCAAGAAGACCCTCGGTCTCGAGTTGGCAGAGGCGCTCGGCTGGGCCCTTCCCGACGCCATTATCTACCCGACCGGAGGTGGGACCGGCCTCATCGGCATGTGGAAAGTTTTCAAAGAGCTGCGTGACGCAGGATGGATCGGGGAGAAGCTCCCTCGCATGTTCGCGGTACAATCTGATGGGTGCGCGCCGGTCGTGAAGGCCTTCGACGAGGGCAAGCAGGAATGCGAGTCGTGGCCGGAACCCTGGACCGTCGCGAGCGGTCTCCGCGTTCCCGGCCCTCTCGGGGACAAGCTGATGCTCGAGGCACTGCGTGAGAGCCGGGGGGGCGCGGTGGCGGTGTCGGACGCCGAGCTTACGGACGAGGCCAACCGCGGTAGCGCGGAGGAGGGGATCGATTTCGCCCCGGAAGGTGGCGCTGCACTGGCGGCTGCACGTCTCCTCAAGGACCGCGGTGTGCTCGGCTCGGACGAGGAGATCGTTGTGTTCAATACTGGCGCGGGATGGCTCTATCGGACGCCGCTGGAATTGCCTCAGTCGCGACCGTGAGCGATATTACTAAGTCAATGCCTCTCCATAAGTTCGCCATCGTCGACCCGGCAGCCGGAATCAGCGGTGACATGCTGCTCGGTGCCTTGCTCGAGCTCGGCGCCTCGCCGGAGTGGCTGCACGGGCTGCCGAGCCGGCTCGGCGTCCCCGACCTCGCGATCGAGATCGACGACGTCGTGCGATGTGGGATGCGGGCCACCAAGGTCACGGTCCGACTGGCCGGGGCAACGGAAGAGCCGGCCGATCTTCCGGAAGGGGCGACTGTAGGCGGAGGAGCTCACGGTGATGCCCACGGCCATCCGGAGCCTCACCACCATCACGATGACCACGGCGCGCCGGACGAGCCGACGGTCGCCGGAACGCATCATCACGGGGACCCGCATGTCCCGCATCGGCACGTCGGTGAGCTGCTCGAGCTGATTCGTCGGGCACCACTCTCGGAGTGGGTCCGAGAGCGCGCGGTCGCGGCCTTTCGCCTCCTCGCAGAGGCGGAGGGAAAGATCCATGGTGTAGCCCCGGACGACGTGGCACTGCACGAGGTCGGCGCCTTCGATGCGCTGGTGGACATCGTGGGCGGGATCGAAGGGTTCGAGCAGCTTGGGATCACCGAGATCTACAGCAGGCCGGTGTCCTTGGGGCGCGGCTGGGTGAGAGCGGCACACGGCGCTCTCTCGGTTCCTACACCGGCGACGACGCTACTGATGGAAGGTCTTACCATCGCGCCCGAAGGGCCGGTGAGCGGAGAAGCGACGACTCCGACGGGTGCGGTTCTGCTGCGAGTGCTGGCCGAAGGGCCGCCTCCGGGTCGGTGGAGGGCGCTCAAGACCGGCTGGGGTGCCGGAGGGCGCGACCCTGAGGCGTATCCAAACACGCTCAAGGTGGTGATCGCGGAGCCGGTCGAGGAGGCTGCGAGCGTGGTCGTCGTTTCGAGCGACATCGACGATCTGAGCCCGGAGTACCTCGAGCCGCTCCGAGAAGCGCTCATCACAGCCGGGGCCCTGGACGTACAGACCTGGACGACGCAAGCTAAGAAGGGTAGGGTCGGGTTCCGGGTCGAGGCTCAGGCGGCCCCCGAACGCGCGGAAGCCGTTATCGACGCGTTCTTTCGCCACAGCACGACCGCCGGAGTTCGCAAACACACGGCCGAGCGCACGACGCTCGATCGCCGAACGATCGAAGTGCGGTCGTCGGACGGCGATGTCATACGTGTGAAAGCTCTCGAAGCACCAAGTGGGACCCGGATAAAACCGGAGTTTGATGACGTAATCGCACGGGCCCGACGAACCGGTCGCCCGGCTCACGATGTGGCGGCGGAAGCTGCCCAAGAAGCGCTTCGCCTCGTCCGCAGCGGTGCGGTGGGATCACGAAGCGTGGATCAATGATGAAGGAGAAACAATGACGAACCGAGTCTGGACGGGCCTCTTAGCCACGATGGTCGCCGGTACCGCGTCGGCTCAGCAGCCGGTGATCAACGTCAAGCTGGCCGAGGCACAACCGGCCAAATACACACCGCCGCTCTGTCCGCTCAAGTCGGGCGGGGGCAAGGTGGACAAGGGGGTTGATGCACTCAAGAAGTCGTTTGAGGCAAAGACCCCCGCCGACAAGCAGGCGTCGTTGCAGTTGGCCAATCAGCTGCTCACTGAGGGAATCACGAAGGAAAATCAGGCGGGAAATGCCGCGGCGTGGTACTACTTGGGCCGCGTCTACATTCAGCAAGGCGATGTCGGCGGCATCGATTCCGCGTTCACGAAGGCCCAGGCGCTCGCGCCGTCCTGCGAGCTCGACATCGGCCAGTATCGGCAGAACAACTGGGCGCTGCTGGCGAACAAGGGGCTCGAGCTGCAAAAGCAGGGCGACACGGAAGGGGCGCTCAATCTCTTCCGCGACGCCAGCCGCTTCTTCACCGGCCTGCCTCACGTCCTGTCGAACATGGGCGTTCTGTTCGCCAACACCGGCCGCGAAGATAGCGCCGCGATCTATTTCGCCAAGTCGCTCGCCGTCGCCGAGAAGGACACCGCCCTCGTCGAGGACCGGAACGCGACCGCGCTCAATCTTGCCTTGATGTACCAGCGGACCAACAAACACCCGCAGGCGATCGCGGCGCTGCACAAGTATCTCGGGTGGGACCCGAAGAACAACGACGCCAAGAAAGCGCTGGCCGAATCGTTCCGCGCCGCCGGTATGGCGGACAGCGCCAACGCGCTCGAGGGCGCGATGATCGGTGAGCTGGCGAAGAAGAATCTCGACTCGCTCGACACGGGCGATCTGCTCAACGTCGGCGTGGCGGCCTTCAACGCGAAGAAGTATCCCGAGGCAGCCAGCGCGTTCGGCAAAGCGATGGCGCGCAATCCGTGGAGCCGCGACGCGGTCTACAATGTCGCTAACACGTACCTTGCGATGCAGGACAACGCCAAGCTGGTCGAGGCTGCGAATCAGCTCGTCGCCATCGAGCCTTTGAACGAGGATGCCTACCGGCTCTTGGGACAGGCGCACCGCGGGCTCAAGCACGAAGCCGAAACCCTCAAGGCTGCCGAAAAGCTCGTGGGTCTGCCCGTGCACGTCGAGGTGACGTCGTTCCAGATGGGGAAGTCGTCGGCTCGACTGCAGGGGACCGCGACCGGCCGCAGCCCGAGCGACGCGCAGGGTAAGCCGGTCAAGGCCGGCCCGGTTACGGTGGTGTTCGAGTTCGTCACCGCAAGTGGCCAAGCCGTCGACTCGAAAGAAGTAGCGCTGCCCAAGCTCGATGCCGGCGCGACCCAGGCGATCAATGTCGAAGGCAAAGGCGAAGGCATCGCCGGCTGGCGCTACAAGGTCAAGTAGAGGGCAACCTCGAGCGCGCGGCCTGAGTTGACTATGTCCGGGATGGCGCTCAGATTATTCGCTGCGCGGGCGTAGCTCAGTTGGTAGAGCGTCAGCTTCCCAAGCTGAATGTCGCCGGTTCGAGCCCGGTCGCCCGCTCTCGGCGATGCATGACAAGATGAACGACAGCGCGACGCAAGTCGACGGCCACCTCAACGGGTGGCCGTCGTGCGTTGGGCGCCCGGCCGGAATCTCTCGCGCGTTCGCCACGACGGAAGCCACACCTTGTTCAGCTTGTTGGGGAAATTCGCCCCGGCCCACGGGCCCGGATTCTCGAAACCCTTGCTCAGATCGCCTGCGGCTCGGAGCCGGAGCCCGGGCTCGGGATGCGGCGTGCAGGGCAGCGCCGTCCGCCAGCATCGATTGTCCTTGACCGGGACTGCGACGATGAGTCCCGACGGGAGTGTGTCCAGGGCCACTGGAGGAATGGGGAGCGGCACCAGCCCCGCAGCCGCCCGATACGGTATGCCTAACGTTCGCGCGGCCAGGTCCAGGATGGTCTGCCGGGCGAGCCGGTTGCTCGCGATCAGGACCAGGCCAAGGCCGAGCCCGCCGACTGCCAGCCGCGGCACCACGCTCCGCCAGCCCCGCCGCGCCGAGCCGGGCTTGTCGATCTCTGCGGCATACAATGTCGCCGCCAGTACCCATAACGGGCCGAGGCTGAAGTCGGGCCGGGGCGCGGATGAGAGCCACACGATGAGTCCGGCGCCTGCGGCTGTCGCCACCACGATCGGCACGAGCCGGCCCCGGTAGCCTTCGCGAACGCCACGACGAAGACGGAACACGGCGACCAACGAGATCCCGATCGGCACCACCAACATCCACGCGACATCGGTCCGGGTGAGTGCGGTGCTGATCCAGCTCAAACTCCATTGCGGGCCGCCGGCCCGAAAATCCGGAATCGCATTGTTGTCGGGTCGCTGCCAGTACCGCGCGTACTGTTCGATCCAGGCTCGCTCGGCCTCCGCCTGCGCGAGCGGGACGCGCCACGAGACCGGTAGGGCCGTCCACGGGATCGGATAGGCGAGGTACCCGGCGGTAATCGCACCCCCCAGACACCACACCCCCATTATCGCCGCGGCGACCGCGACCGTCTTCTTCGCAATCAGCCGCATGTATCGGTCGCTCCGGCCTAACAGGAGCTCGCCGGTCACGAGGATTGCGCCGGCGACCGCGCCCATGGCGGCGTTCGACAGCTTGACCGTGGCTCCCGCGGCGAAGTGGATCATGCTTCGAACCAGCGCCTCGCGGCCCAGCCGGGTATCGCGCCGGTAGGTCAACAGCTCGGCCGCGCCGAACCACGGCAGGAGCGCCGCCGCGAAGACCGGGCTCGGGCTGGTCACGTACGACGAGGTGAGCAGCAGCCCCAGCAGACCGACCAGGAACACCAGGCACGCGCGACCGGATGGGGACGCCCATTGATCTCGGCCGCCGGCGAGAGCACGGGCCAGGAAACCGAGCCCCGCCGACAGGGCGAGAAAGCCGTTGACCACATGGTGGCCCTGGCCGGCGAGCGGAACCCGATCGACGGCGGCGGTGAGCAGGAAGATCGAATTGTTGAAGCCGAAGCGGCCGTGCAGGTTCGCCAGCCCGGGCACGATCGGGTAGCGCTGATACCAGTCGAGGAGGGTGAGATGATACATCCCGCTGTCGTACTGGATGACCGGACCTAACGCCCGAAGGCTGACCCAGGCCAAGGCGGCGGCGCCCAGGATGCCTAACGTCCATGCGGACCGGAGCTCGGGCACCCGGTAGCCGTGGAAGGCGGTCAGCGCCGCGAGTCCGATCCCGACCACCGCCAGGACAACGGTCGTGGAGATGGGGACGACCAAGTGGATCAGTTGGAGCAGGAAGAGGAGCGTGCTGACGCCGAGCCAGAGCCTGCTCGCGAGATCTGGGGTCGTTGGCCGGAACGCCCGCGCGGCGAGCGCGCCCCAGCCGGCCGCGACCGCGGTCCACAGCGCAATCGCCCCGGCCACCGTGAGATAGTCGGCGACCATTCAGCGGCCGCGCGCGCGGATGCCGAGCGCCGAACGGAGGTCCCGAGCCCTCACATGGTGGGATGAGAAGATGTGCCTCCAGATTCGGCGCCCCATTCGAGCCAAGATGCCAGGGCATCGACCTTTTTACTACCGCAGAAGGCCGCAAGCCCAAGGACTGGCCTGACCGGGGCCGGGCCGACTCTTCTTAATCCACATGAAATCGCCGCATCTAACTCTTGAAAAGACAGGGCGATAGGAGCATCTTTACCCCGTGACAGACCGACCCTCGTGCGGGGTCGCCAGGCGGTTCCAGAAATGATCCGAGTACAACGCGTTGAGCCCGATTCGCTGGCCGAGGAGCTTGGACTCCAGCCCGGAACGGAGCTGTTGTCCGTCAACGGTCGGGAGCTGGAGGATTTTCTCGACTGGGAGTTTCACACGGCCGACGAGGAGTTCACCCTCCACATCAGACAGCCTGACGGCGAGGAGATTGAGTTTGAGATCGAGCGAGATCTCGAGGATCCCATCGGCCTCGCGCTCGAGCCGCCTCGGATCAGACGGTGCGCGAACCGCTGCGACTTCTGTTTTGTCGATGGACTGCCGGGCGGACTGCGCGACGTGCTCTATATCCGCGACGACGATTACCGGCTCTCGTTCCGCTACGGCAACTTTGCGACGCTCACGAACCTGAAGCAGTGGGACGTCGACCGGATCATCGAATACCGTCTCTCGCCGCTCTATGTCTCGGTTCATGCGACCGATGTGGTGGTGCGGCGCTATCTGCTCCGCAACCCGACCGCGCCGGACGTGCTCGAACAGCTGCGGCTGTTCGCATCGCACGGTCTCGAGTTTCACACCCAGATCGTAATGTCACCCGGGGTAAACGACGGACTGGTCCTCGATCGATCGATCCAGGACCTCTACGACCTCGGTAGTCCCATCCTGAGCGTCTCAGTGGTGCCGGTCGGCCTCACCGAGTACAGCAAGCACCATCTTTGCCGGGAACCCACCGCGGGGGAGTGCGAAGGCGCGATCCGGCGCCTGGAGACTTGGGGAGCGCGAGCCCGGCGAGAACGCGGGGCTCAATGGGTCTTCGGCGCCGATGAGCTCTATCTGCGGGCCGGCGTGGAGCTGCCGCCGGCCGAGCTCTATGGCGGGTTCGAGCAGATGGAGAACGGCGTCGGCTCGGTTCGATATCTCCAGAAGCAGATCGCGGTACACGCCGACGACTTCGAAGCTTGGCGCGGCAAGCGGATCGGCGTGATCACGGGCGCGTCGATGGGCGCGCTGATGCCGCAGGTGCTCGAGCCGCTGGCGGCGGCGTCCGGTGCGACGTTCGAGCTGATGCCGGTCGAGAACACACTGTTCGGCAAGCGGGTGACGACGGCAGGCCTGC
Source organism: Gemmatimonadota bacterium (assembly GCA_039933355.1). Lineage (GTDB taxonomy): Bacteria > Gemmatimonadota > Gemmatimonadetes > Gemmatimonadales > GWC2-71-9 > SHZU01. The sequence goes on from JBDTOH010000065.1 coordinate 8,158, forward strand.
TTCCGGGAAACGACATCATGGCCGCGCTCGACGCGAAGGCGCCCGGTGCGCTCGACCTGGTCCTGCTCCCGGGCGAAGCCCTCAACGACGACGGGCTGTTCATCGACAATCTCAGCCTCGACGGTCTCCGCGGCCGGGCTCGGTTCCCGATTGTCCTCTCGAAAGACTTTGTCGATGCGCTCCCGTGAGTAAACCGACCGTGGCGATCGTCGGACGGCCTAACGTCGGCAAGTCGACCCTGTTCAACCGGATCGTGGGCGGCCGAGACGCGATCGTGGCCGACAAGGCCGGAACGACGCGGGACCGGCATTTCGGCGATGCCGCCTGGAACGGGCGCGAGTTCTGGATCGTGGACACCGGCGGCATGGTACCGGGGTCGTCGGACTCGCTCGACCGATCGATTCGGATCCAGGCGGAGACCGCGGTGCAGGAGGCCGACTTGATCCTGTTCCTGGTCGACGGGAAGGACGGTCCCCATCCGCTCGACCTCGACATCGCGGAACAGCTCCGCAAATCACGGCGACCCATCCTGCTCGTCGCGAACAAGCTCGACGAGATGCCCCGGGTTACGGCATCCGCCGAGCTCTATCGCCTCGGCTTCGGGGCCCCGGTGGAGGTGTCGGCGCAGGTGGGGAAGGGGAGCGGCGATCTGCTCGACGCCGTAGTCGAACGGCTGCCGCCGCCGAAAGCGGACGAGGGCGACGAGTCGATCGACATCGCTATCGTCGGGAGACCTAACGTCGGCAAGTCGTCGCTCGCGAACAAGCTTCTCGGCGAAGAGCGCTACGTGGTCTCGCCGGTGGCGGGCACCACCCGCGACGCGGTCGACTCCGTTCTCAAGTACCACGGGAAACAGCTTCGTTTCATCGACACGGCAGGACTACGGCGCCGGGCCCGGGTCGACGAAGACGTCGAATTCTACTCGACGCTCCGGACCCAGCGCGCGATCGAGAAGGCCGCGGTGGCGATCCTGGTCGTCGATGCCTCGACCGGCATGCACACCCAGGACCTCCGGATCGCGAACGAAGCGTGGGACAAGGGCGTCGGATTGATCGTGGCCGTCAACAAGTGGGACCTGGTAGAGGAGAAGGACGCCAACACCGCCACCCGCGGCCAGGCACAGATCGCGGAAAAAGCCCCCTTTCTCGAGGATGTGCCGTTCGTCTACGTCTCCGCGACGACCGGCCAGCGAGCGCGGAAGCTCTTCGATGTCATCCTCGAAGTCGCCGAGGCCCGCGACCGGCGGATCCCGACGGCCGAGGTGAACAAAGTGTTAGGCGAGCTGGTGGATCGGACCCAGCCGCCCCAGAAGGAAGGCGAGGAGGTCAAGCTCCTGTACGCCTCCCAGATCGGGACGTCGCCGCCCCTCATCGCAATCGTGTCGAACCGGCCCGACGACGTGGCCGACCACTACAAGCGGTATTTACTCAAGGGCTTTCGCAAGGCATGGTCGTTCGCGGGTGTTCCGATTCGGCTCAAGTTCTCAGAACGCGGAGGTCGGCGCTGATGAGCTCCGTGGTCGCGCTCGTGGCTTCCTATCTCCTCGGAGCGATCCCAACCAGCTACCTCGTCGCAAAGCATGTCGCCGGAATCGACCTCCGGCAGCACGGCAGCAACAATCTCGGCGCGACGAACCTCTACCGCGTGCTCGGCTGGCGCTATGCGATTCCCGTCGGAATCTTCGATCTTCTCAAGGGCGCGGTCCCGGTCTGGATCTTCGGGCCAATGGCCGGTGGCGGCGCTTGGCTGCCCGTACTCTGCGGCGCTATGGCGGTCGTGGGGCACGTCTTCTCGGTCTTCGCGAGATTCAAGGGCGGGAAGGGCGTCGCGACCGGCGCGGGAGTGGTTCTCGCGATGGCGCCGTGGGCGTTCGCCGTGGCTTTAGTGGTCTGGGTCGTCACGGTTCGGCTTTCGGGCTACGTCTCTCTCGGCAGCGTGCTCGCCGCCGTGGTCTTTCCGGTTGCGGCCTACGTTCTCCACCCCGCGCGCCGCTCGACTCTGTGGCTCAACGTCGCACTCGCCGCTCTCGTCATCATCATGCACCGGGCCAACATCGTCCGGCTCTTGAACGGAACGGAGAGCCGGTTTGGGCGATCGGCCTCCTCCACCACCGCGCCGCCGACATGACCGCGATTGCGGTGCTCGGTGCAGGGAGCTGGGGCACGACCCTCGCGGATCTGCTCACCCGTAAAGGACACGCGGTCCGGCTGTGGGCGCACGAGGCTGAGGTCGCGGCCGCCATCAACGAGCGCCATCTCAACGATCTCTTCCTGCCGGGTTGTCCCCTATCGGAGGCGCTCCGGGCTTCGGCCGCCATCGCCGACGTGGTCGCGGAAGCGGATCATGTCGTCTGCGTCGCCCCGAGCCATGTGGCGCGTCGCGTGCTCAGCGCGGCACGGCCGACGATTCGGCCGGGCGCGATCCTCGTGAGCGCCACGAAGGGGATCGAGACCGAGACGCTGGATCTCATGTCCGACGTGGCGGGGCAAGTTCTGCCGAACCATCGATTCGTCGCGCTGTCGGGACCAAGCTTCGCGCGCGAGGTGTACCACCGGCAGCCCACCGCGGTCGCCGCCGCGTCGGATGATGGAGAGGCGGCTGCGACGGTTCAACAGATGCTGTCGACCGCCACGTTCCGCGTCTACTCGAACCGGGACGTCATCGGCACCGAGCTGGCCGGAGCGCTCAAGAATGTGATCGCGATCGCCGCGGGCATTCTCGACGGGCTTGGTCTCGGCAACAACTCAAGGGCGGCGCTCATCACCCGCGGTCTCGCCGAGATCAGCCGGCTCGGTGCGGCGTTAGGCGCCGATCCCCGGACCTTCGCCGGGCTCGCCGGGATGGGTGACCTGATCCTGACCACGTGCGGTGCGCTGAGCCGCAATCGGTCGCTCGGCGTCGCGATCGCGGAAGGCGTCACGCTCGACCAGCACACCCGCGACCATCGCTCCGTCGCCGAGGGCGTAAACAGCGCGCGAGCGGCGGTTCGGCTGGCGGCTCGTCACGGCGTGGAGCTTCCGATCTGCGAGCAGGTGCACGGCGTGCTGTTCGGCGGGATCCCGCCGGCCGATGCCATCGGCGCTCTCATGGGACGAACCCTCAAGGCGGAGTGAGCCCGGTGATCCGAGGCAAGCAGGTGCAGCAGGAGTTCTTCTCGATCGGGGAGGTGTGCGCGCTCACCGACCTCAAGCCGCACGTGCTCCGATATTGGGAAAGCCAGTTCCGGTTCTTGAGCCCAGCCAAGAACCGGGCCGGCAACCGGGTGTACAAGAGCCGGGAGGTCGAGCTCATCCTCCACGTCAAGCATCTGCTGTACACCGAGAAGTACACGCTCGATGGAGCCCGGCGACTGCTCGAGCAATACCGGCGCACCGGCGAGCTCAAGGCGATTACCGCCAAGTCCGCGGCGGACCAGGTAGTCCGGGACCTCCGCGAAGGGCTCGATCGGCTCGTGGACATCCTCGACGGCAAGGTCCCGGTGTCCGGTGTGGAATAGCTCCAGCGACCCCCGTCCAATAGATTGCAGCCTTCTATGAATATTCTCGTGTCGAACGACGATGGGATCATGGCGCCGGGACTCGCCCTCTTGGCGGATGCATGCCGAGACGTCGGCACAGTCACCGTCGTCGCTCCCGATCGGGAACAGAGCGGTACGTCCCACTCGCTCACGTTGCACCATCCACTCCGCCCGCAGCGCCGTCATGACGGCGCCTACCAGGTGGACGGCACGCCGACCGACTGCGTGCTGCTCGGTGTCGGCGCGCTCATGCCGGTCCGGCCCGATTTCGTCTTTTCGGGAGTCAATCACGGTCCCAACATGGGCGAGGACGTGCTCTACTCCGGCACGGTCTCGGTGGCGATGGAGGCCGTGACGTTAGGTATTCCCGGGATCGCGTTCTCGTTCGCCGGCCGCGACCCCGAGCTGATGCTCACATACCGGGACGTGCTGTCGAAGCTGATCCGACGAATTACCGAGGTTCCCAGCTTTCCCAAGAACATCCTCCTGAGCATCAATCTCCCGAAGCGTCACGCCAACGACATCGCCGGCGTCAAAGTGACGAAACTGGGAAGCCGGTTCTTCTCCGAGTCGATCACCCGAATGAAGGACCCGTGGGGCCGGGAGGTCTTCTGGCTCGGCGGGGGCGACGTGACCTGGAGCGGCGATGCCGACTCCGACCAGAGCGCCATCAAGGAAGGGTACATCTCGATCACACCACTCCATATGGATCTCACCAGCTACGGCCTCATGGAGACGGTGCAGGAATGGTCGCTGGGAGTTTGAGCAACGGCGACGGATACGGGGGCTACCGGCGTTCCCTGGTCGAAGCGCTCCAAACCAAGGGAATTCGGGACCTGGCCGTGCTCCATGCCGTCGCCACCGTCCCGCGTCACCGATTCGTTCCGGACAGCGTCCGTCACCGCGCCTACGAGGACTCCGCGCTCCCAATCGGGTCAGGGCAGACCATCTCCCAGCCCTACGTTCAGGCCCGCTCGCTCGAGCTGCTCAAGCTGACCGGCCATGAACGGGTGCTCGAGGTCGGCGCCGGCTCGGGGTACCAGACCGCGTTGCTCTCGCTGCTCGCGGGCACCGTGCTCGCGGTGGAACGAGTACCGGCTCTCGCCACCGACGCTCGACGGATCCTCGCCGAGCTCGGCTTCAAGAACGTGACGGTCGTCGTGGGAGATGGGACGCTCGGGTGGCGGTCGCTCGCGCCGTTCGACGCGATTGTCGTCGCCGCGGCGTCGCCGAGCGTGCCGGCGCCGCTCGTAGATCAGCTCACACCGAACGGCCGGATGGTGATCCCGGTAGGGGATCGTGAATCGCAGGTCCTCACGCTGGTCGAGAAGAATCCCGGAGGCGTCCGCCAGATGGCGATCAACGACGTGAGGTTCGTGCCGCTCCTTGGCGAGTTCGGGTTTCGGGATTTTGGGAGCGACGAGTAGCCGATGCAATTGGTCCGCTGGTTCATCGACTTTGTTCTACACCTCGACCGACATCTCAGTGACCTGATCCTGCAGTACGGGACTGGGACCTACGCCATTCTGACGCTGATCGTGTTCTGTGAGACCGGCTTGGTGGTGACTCCATTTCTTCCCGGGGACTCGCTCCTGTTCGCCGCCGGGACGTTCGCGGGCATGGGGTCTCTCAGTCCGTGGATTCTGTCGCTGTGCCTGATTCTCGCCGTGATCGCCGGAGACAACGTCAACTATTGGATCGGGCGGTACATCGGGCCACGGGCGTTCTCAGGCACGGTCCGGTTCCTCCGGAAGGACTATTTGGAGCGGACGCAGCGGTTCTTCGACCGGCACGGCGGGAAGACGATCGTGCTGGCGCGCTTCGTTCCGATCGTCCGGACGTTCACCCCTTTCGTCGCTGGGGTCAGCGCCATGCCTTACCCCAGGTTCCTGGCCTACAGTGTCGGCAGCGGGGTCGGCTGGGTATCCCTGTTCATCTGGGCCGGATACTTCTTCGGGAACCTCCCGATCGTCCGGAACAACTTCTCGATCGTGATCGGCGTGATCATCGCAATCTCGGTTCTGCCAATGGTCATCGAGATCATCCGGGCTCGCCGCCAGCCCGCATAATGACGGTCCGGTTTCTGGTGACCGGGCGAGTCCAAGGGGTAGGGTATCGCGCGTTCGTGTGGAGCCGGGCGACAGCCTTGGGTCTCTCAGGATTTGCCTTGAACCTTCCGGATGGGCGGGTCGAGGTGGTGGCGCGGGGGGTTCTTGCCGGGCTCGAGAGCCTCGAGAAGAGTCTCCAGACGGGGCCTCCATGGAGCCAAGTCGTGAGGGTGGTCAGGAGCGAGGTTTCGGATGAGCTCGAGCTACCAAACGCATTTGAGACAAAGTAGTTAGGCGACAAGGTTCATCTGAAATGTCGCCATCCGGTGGGAGGGTCGGTGAGCTGGTGACTCTTGGCTTGCCGGTACGGCGAGCGAGTGGTTCCTTGGTCGGGTGTGACATCGCCCGGCAGGGCCCTTATATTGTCGGGCTCGCACAACATTGGGCGCGGTGACTCCTCCGCGCGCTCGTAGCTCAGGTGGATAGAGCGCTGGATTCCTAATCCGGAGGTCGCGCGTTCGAGTCGCGCCGAGCGCATTTCCACGGCAGTTCTCTCGCAGTCGCACGGTGTCGAATGGGAACGATGGCGGACCAACCTGTAGTCACTCCAGATCGGCCGAACGTAGCGGAGGGCGAAAGCCAGCCGCTTCTCGACTGGTTTCAGTCCAGGCAGAAGTTCGTCCTGGGCGCGGCGGCTGTCTTGGCGGCCATCGCTCTGATCGCGTGGTTCGTGGTGGAGAGCGGGCGCCGGAAGCAGCAGTTCGGCGGCGAGGCGCTCGACCGAGCTCGAGCCACGTTCGAGTCGGGTGACCTCCCGAAGGCCTCGAGCGAGCTCCAGCGCGTGGCGCAGTCGTACGCGGGGACGGACGCAGGTTTTGAGGCAGCGCTCGCGCTGAACCAAGTCCGGATGATGTCGGGCCAAAGCAAGCTGGCGATCGACGAGCTGAACAAGTTCATCGCCAGCAACCCGCCGGCGTTCTATCTGTCAGCCGCCCACAGCCACCTCGGAGCTGCGCTCGAGAATACCGGGAAGTTTGCGGACGCCGCAGTAGCCTATAAGAAGGCGGCCGAGGCGGCGGCGGAGCCGTACCGGAAGGTGGACGCGTTCCTCAACGCTGCCCGTGCGTATCAGCAAGCCGGTAAGGAGAAGGAAGCCGTGGACGTTCTTGAGGGCGTCGTCAAGAACTACAAGGATGTTCCGGGGTTCAGCGAGGCGGAGGTCCGGCTGGCGGAGCTGACTAAGGGCAAGATGTAAGGGAGAACCTCCGGTCTAGCCTAGAGGCGCTCGGGAGCTGGTCCTGAGCGCCTTTTTTGTGGTCGCACCATCCGGTTGGTGGGTCGGATCAGGCTTGAGGGTTCGGCCTGCTTCGCTCCGATTACATGCGTATAAGATGTATTATGTTAAGTTGGCGCGTGGATAACTGTGGACAACCCATGCAGCTCAATCACTGTCCCCCTCCCAGCTAGCCCTGAATACCAGTCGACCCTCGCCGCGGAGCCAGACATCTCGCGCCACGCCGCCCTCGACGCTCCCGGAGACCGATAGAATGCCCCCGCCGCACGCCCGCACTCGGCAAGGCATGGCCGCCTCTCCAAGCGCGGCCAGGGCCAGGACCGAGGCGACGGTGCCGGTCCCACAAGCGAGGGTTTCGGCCTCGACTCCACGCTCATAGGTCCGCAGTTGCCAGGCTACCTCAGGATCTCCCGGCACCCGGCTGACAAAATTCACATTGGTCCCGGCAGGCTGAAATTGCTGGGCGTACCGAAGCGCCCGGCCCCGGGCCACTACTGGAGCCTGGGCGACGTCGTCCACCAGCAGCACGACATGAGGCACTCCGACGACGCCAAAGCTCGCCCGGCGCTCCTCCGCTTCGAGCGGCACCGCTGCCACTTGGGGAAGCGGAATGTCCCCCAACCCGATTTCGGCCATCCAAGCGGGGCCAACGCACCGGGCCGCGTAGTCCCCCGCATCGGACTCGAGCGTCATATCTCCTGTGGCGATGCCGAGGCGCTGTGCCAATCGAGTGCTGCAGAGGGCCGCATTGCCGCACATGTCGACTCGGGAGCCGTCGGCGTTGAGATAGGTCATTCGAATCCGACCGGGGCCGGTCCCGTCCAGGACCACCAAGCCGTCCGCACCCACGCCGCGTCGCCGGTCGCAGATCGCTCGGACCCGGTCCGCCGGCCAATCCGACACCGAGGTCGAGCGGCCGTCGAGGAACACGAAGTCGTTCCCCGAGCCCGTCATCTTGTACACGGTCGTGGCGCTCATAGCCGCTTGAACCGGCGGGCCAGCCAAAGCCACCAGACCATCCAGATCGCCTCGCGAACGATTGTCCTGTTCATCTTGCTCTTGCCTTCAACCCGGTCGGTGAACACGATCGGGACCTCAACGAGCCGGAACCCTTTGCACCACGCCCTGAAGTTCATCTCGATCTGGAAGGCGTAGCCA
>JBDTOH010000066.1:0-15963 GCA_039933355.1 Gemmatimonadota bacterium
AGGTCGGGCGGTTCATTCGGGAGTTGCACGAGTCTCGCGGTGTGGTATTCCATCTTGGGAAGACCGTTGCCAGCATCGATGGGAACGAAGCCAAGCTGAGCGATGGGACGATTCAAGCGGCCGATCTGGTCGTGGTGGGTGTTGGGGTGCGACCGATCCTCACGCTAGCGGAACGGGCAGGGCTAACTATCGAGAAAGGGATCGCGGTCAACGAGTACTTAGAAACCAGCGCGCCGGGGGTCTTCGCTGCCGGTGACGTGGCCCGATGGCCGGATCCGCATACCGGCGAGCGGATCCGGGTCGAGCATTGGGTCGTCGCAGAGCGGCAGGGTCAAACGGCGGCCAAGAACATGCTCGGTCTGAGAGAGCGATTCGACGCGGTGCCGTTCTTCTGGAGCCAGCACTACGATGTGGCCATCAACTACGTAGGTCACGCCGAGAAGTGGGATGCAGTCGAGATTCACGGCAGCCTCGAGGCGCGGGATTGCTCCATCGCCTACATGCGGGGCGGCTGCGCGCTCGCGGTGGCCACGATCGCGCGGGATCGTGAGAGCCTGCTGGCCGAGGCGTCGATGGAGCTGACGGCGGCCGATCCTCCATCGTAAGGACGGCCTGGCAGTCTTGCGGTCAGGCCCGTTTGCGGCGCCTCCGCACGACCTCTTGGATCACCGCCCCCGCGGCCGCAATTGCGCCCGCCTTGAGCGCAGACTTCGCCATCTCTTTCCCCGCCCGCCCGGCCGCTCGTGCCTTGGCTCGGACGCCGCGCCGGCCCACCGCGGCCATGACCTCGGTCTCCACCTTATTGTAGGCCTTCTTCGCCGAGCTCTTGCCCTTTTTCACCATCTTCTTGATCAGCTTACCCATTGCCGTAGCCTCCGCGAGTTTCGATGCCGGCGCCCTCGCCCAGAAAGGTAACCGGCTCCAGCATCATCCGATTGGCTGCACCGGCAGATGTTACCCTGCAAACGCGCCGGCTCAGACTGGACGAGATAGGACGATCGACGGTACAGTTCCCTCCCACCTTCGATATGGGAACGGCCATGATTCACGATAGCATTATCGGGACCATCGGAAATACGCCCATTGTCCGGATCAACCGGCTGGCCCCGGACGGCGTCCATCTCTACGTCAAGCTCGAGGCGTTCAATCCGATGTCGTCGGTCAAGGACCGGCTGGCGTGGGCCATCATTCATGACGCCGAGGTGCGTGGCGAGATCAAACCCGGCCAGACGGTGGTCGAGGCCACGTCTGGAAACACCGGGATCGCGCTGGCCATGGTCTGCGCCGCGCGGGGATATCCATTCGTCGCGGTGATGACCGAGACGTTCTCCGTCGAGCGCCGCAAGCTGATGCGGTTTCTCGGCGCGAAGCTGGTCTTGACGCCGGCGGCGGAGCGCGGATCGGGAATGGTGCGGGTGGCCAGGAAGCTGGCGGAGAAGAACGGGTGGTTCCTTGCCCGGCAATTCGAGAACCAGGCCAATCCGGCCTATCATCGCCAAACCACCGGTCCCGAGATCCTGCGGGACTTCGCCGATCAGCCGCTCGACTACTTCGTCTCGGGCTATGGAACCGGCGGCACGATCACCGGCGCGGGCCAGGTGCTGAAGACGGCCCGGCCTAACATCAAGATCATCGCCACCGAGCCGGAGGGGGCCGCGTTGCTCAGCGGGAAGGAATGGAAACCCCACAAGATCCAAGGCTGGACGCCGGATTTCCTGCCCGACGTGCTGGACCGCAGCGTGGTCGATCAGGTGGTCCTGATCTCGGATGTCGAGGCGATGCAGTGCTCCCGCGACCTGGCGAAGAAGGAAGGCATCTTCTGCGGGATTTCGTCGGGCGCCACATTCGCCGGGGCGCTCAAGATCGCCGCGGAGGCAAAGCAGGGCAGCCATATTCTCGCCATGCTCCCCGACACGGGTGAGCGTTACTTGACGACGTTGTTGTTCGAGGGGATTGCGGAGGGGTCGGATGATGAGTTGGTGGCGGGACTGTGAGGGACGAGGGATTGGGGAGCAGGGAATAGGGAATGGGGAATGGGGAATGGCGTCCCAGTTTACGGTATTCGTGCCAGTCGGAGGTTCGATGCTCAGATTCCATCGGCTCGCGGTGGTCGTCCTCGCGCTCGGGTTCGCTCGGGCCGGTGCGTACGCGCAGGCGCCCCGCCACCCGCTCGACCCGCTGACGGCAGAGGAGTACGGGCAAGTCGTCGCGCTTCTCAAGAGCTCGGGCCGGGTTACCGACTCGGCCCGCTACCCGATCATCACGCTGGCCCCGCCGGAGAAGGGCGCGGTGCTCGCGTGGCGGAACGGCGGCCCGGTGCCGGCCCGAAGCGCCGAGGCGATCGTTAGGCAGGCGAGGGCGGTGTTCGAGGCGCGGGTCGACCTGACGGCCGGAGCGGTGGCCTCGTGGAAAGCGATGAAGGGGGTGGAATCGCAGGTGTTGTTCGAGGAGTGGACCGCGGCGCAGGAGGCCGCCCTCGGCAACCCGGATTTTGTGACGGCGCTCCGCAAGCGCGGCATCACCGATCTCAAGAAAGTCTTCTGCGCGCCATGGACCATGGGATACTTCGACATCCCGGCCGATCGGGGAATGCGGCTCCTCAAGGTCGGCTGCTTCGACTTACGGCCGTCCGAGAACAACATCTTCGGCTGGCCGATCGAGGGTCTCTATGCGCTGATCGATCTCAACCGCAGCCTCGCGGTCCGGATTTACGACAGCGGCGTGATCCCCATCTCCCCCGCGAAGCTCAACTTCACCGAGGCGTCCCAATCGGTTCGCTCGGCGCTCGCGCCGGTGGTGCAGAGCCAGCCGCAGGGCCGCAACGCGGTCGTGGTCGGCCATACCGTGTCGTGGGACCGTTGGAAGTTCCACTACCGGGTCGACCGGCGGCAGGGGCCTATCGTCTCGCTGGTGACGTATACCGACGGCGGGCGAGACCGGTCGATTCTCTATGAGGCCGCGATGGCCGAGATGTTCGTGCCGTACATGGACCCGGACTACGGCTGGTACTCGCGGACCTATTTCGACATGGGTGAGTACGGCGTCGGCGTGTTCCTGTCGACGCTGCATCCGGGCGTGGACTGCCCGGCCACCGCCCAATTCATGAACATGATGATCAACGACGAGCAGGGGAAGCCGGTGGAGGCGCCTAACGCCGTCTGCCTGTTCGAGCGCAACCCGGGCTCGCCGAGCTGGCGCCACAGCGAGATCGTCAACCAGACGTACGAGGGACGGCCGGGCGTGGAGCTGGTGCTCCGGACGGCGGCGCAGATCGGGAACTACGACTACCTCATCGACTGGGTCTTCAACCAGGCGGGTGAGATCGAAATGCTGGTGGGCGCCACGGGCATCAATTCGCTGAAGGGCGTCGCGGCGGTGAACATGAAGAGCCCGACGGCCGCTGCTGATACGCGGTACGGTACGCTCGTCGCTCCCAACTTGGTGTCGGTGTATCACGACCACTTCTTCAACTTTCGGCTCGACTTCGACATCGACGGGACCCGGAACGCCGTCGAGCGCGACGTCTACGCTCGAGAGCTGTTACCGGCTTCGAATCCCCGGCGGAGCATCTATCGGATTCGGCCGGTCGTACCGACTACCGAGGCTCAGGGCCGGTTCAACCCGGGGCCAACGCCGAGTAAATGGCGGGTGGTGAGCCGGGAGGCCACCAATGCCGTGGGGAACCCCACGAGTTATGAGATCGTGCCGATGAGCGACTATATGCAGCTGCTCTCGGACCGGGATTACTCGCTCAGGCGAGCTGGCTTTACCCGTTACATGTTCTGGGTCACTCCGTATGCTGCCGACGAGCGCTTCGCGGCCGGGAAATACGTCGTCCAGAGCCACGGCGGTGACGGTCTTCCGGCGTGGTCGGGCAAGAATCGCGGTATCGCCGACACCGACGTGGTCGTGTGGCACACGGTGGGGATGCACCACATGACGCGGTCGGAGGACGTACCGGTGATGCCGCTCATGTGGAGCGGCTTCAAGCTCCGGCCGTTCAACTTTTTCGACCGCAATCCGGCGCTCGATCTTCCGACGGAGTTCCGGCCGTGAGAACGAGGCGGTCCGGACGTAGGACGTAGTCGATTCGGAAGCAGGCCGCGTTTTCGTGGAAAGGCTGAGCATGACGTATCGTCGGATCGGAGTTGTTGGTGGGGTTGGGCCGGCGGTCACGATCCTCTACTATCGGCTGCTCATCGAGGGCGGGCAGGCCCGCACCGGCGGACGGCAAGTGCCTGAGGTTGTGATTGACAGCCTGGACCTCAACGAGATCGGCGACTACTTCGAGCGGCGCGACGTGGCGGCGTTAGGCGACCGTCTGGTCCGGTCGATCATGGGCCTCGAGCGCGCCGGATGCGACAGCGTGGTGATCGCCTGTAACTCGATGCACCTGGTGTACGACCGGGTGGTGGGCCGGGTGAGCGTTCCGGTCGTCAACCTGATCGACGCTACCATCGACGAAACCGTCCGCGCCGGCTATCGATCCGTTGGCCTGCTCGCGGCAACGCTGGTCATCGAGACCGGGATCTATCGGAATCCGCTCGAGGCGAAGGGGATCGAGTGCTTGCTTCCTGACGAGGCGGAACAGGGCTGGATCATGGGGGCGATCGCGCGGGACCTTCAGAAGCCGGTGGTTCCGGCCGAGACCGTCGAGAGGCTCCTGCGCGATGTGTCCGACCTCCGCGACCGCGGTGCCGAAGCGGTCATCCTCGGCTGCACGGACCTGCCGGCGGCCATCACCGTGGCGAACAGCCCGATTCCGGTGCTCGACACCGCGAGGATTCACGTTGACGCGGTGCTCGACCGGGCCATCCCGGCTTCGGGCGGCGTCAGGTAAGGGCTCGCGCCGTCCCCAGCTCCGTCATCCCAAGAAGGGCAACGAAAACGAGGGACCTCGCTCGCGTGGCTCGAAGGCCGCGGGGCGGGATCCCTCGCTTTTAATCCAAATGACCGGCCACACGTCGGGGGATGCGGGATGAAAGAGCTCATCCCGCTAACCCGCCACGGCTACGCCGGCTACGGTGCTAAGTCGGCCTTCACGTCGAGGTAGGATCCACCAGAGAAGTCATGTCCCCGAATGGCCAGCAGGTGGCTTCCGGCGGGAACCCCGGTGACGACGAACACCGGGTTCGCGGCATCCGCACAACCGTCGTGGAACCACCAGCCGCTCGGACTGTTGAAGCCGCCGCCGCCCGTCGCGGGAGCGTTAGGCGTGATGTTGACTCCGTCCAGCCAGATCTGGAGATCGTTGTCGATCCGGACCGCGAGCGTAATGGTTCCGGCATAGGTGGTCGAGAAGCTCTTGCGGACCAGGATGTCGGTCGACGCCTTCCATGCGGTGACAAAGTGGTCGACGGGATCCGCCGAGGCTGCCTGGGTGGTGTTGATGGCACAAGCGAGGAGGCGGCTCCCGAACGACGCGGTCGCGGGAGACACCCAGCCGGCGCCCGGAACGAAGCTCGGAGTGAACCATCCGGCGGACGGAACGACAACGTCGCCGATTTGCCCGCTTCCGATCCGCGGGTTGCTCGGGTCGAACTGGACGTTCTTGAGGTAGGTGTAGCCCCCTGAGCCGAAGCCAAACAGGTTCACCGGAGCGGCATTCGTCGCCGTGAAGGTGATCGTCCCGTTCTTCAGCTGGATTCCGTCGGTCGACGGAATCTGGGCGTCCTGGATCCCGTCGAAATCCAAGTACTTCGGAATGAACGGGTCGAAGGTTTGAGCCGGCGTGTTGCACGGCGGCGACCCGCATCCATAGCTCAGTGAGTGCGCCACGAAGTCGCCAGGACCCCGCGGTCCGTGGGTCGCCGGTGAAGCGATCCCGAAGCCGCTCGCGTTGAGTGTGTTCGTGCCGGCCGACGGTCCCAGCGTCCATTGGACCGAGGCGAGGCCGTTCGCATCGGAGACGGCCGTCGAAGCCGAGATCGACCCGCCGCCGGATCCAACCGCAAAGTGCACCTTGGCGTTCTTGCACGGCCCGCCGAACAAGTCGGTCACGACCGCGGTCGCGGTGATCGTGGCTCCGGGCGCCGCGACGGCTCCGTCGCCCTGACCCGTCTGCATCTTGCAGGGAAGGGCGAACTGGAATTCGCTCTGCAGCTTGGTGAGCCCGCCGCCGCCCGCGTGGACGAACATTGCCATCAGGGGTTTCGGCTGGATCAGCTGAGCGAGCTCCCGGCCGGCCGCCCGCCACTCCCCGTGAACGACGCTCGCGAGCATGCGGCCGATGGTGGGCGTCATCGAGATGCCGGCCGGGCAGTGGGCATCGACTTCGATGAGCGCCTCGGTGAAGGTCGCGCTATGGCGCCCATGCAGGGTGACCAGATCGGTTTGGTCGTGCGGGAGGGTGCTCAAGTCGGGCGGGTAGTCGCACACGAACACGATCGCCGGGTTCGTGAGCGGGTTAACCAGCGCCGGATTCGTGGTCACGCTGACGCAGCTGCCGAACGTGGGCAGGTCGACCTGGATCCCGCCCGGACCGCACGGCTGAATCGTAAACGTCGACGTTGTGGTGGAACCGGTTTGAGCCGGAATCACCATACCGGTCGGGAGATTCGAGATCGTGGTCGTGACGCTTCCGCCGGTTCCCAGGTTCACCGTGGTCGACGCGCACGGCGGCTTGGTGTAGTCGCCTGCGGGGGTGCAGAGCGCGCGGTTCTCGATTCGGAACTTGATGTTCACCGTCGAGCCGTCTTTGCGGACCACGAAGTCCTCGTTGTTCGCGTTGCGCAGGTCCTGACCCGCGTTCCGGCTTTCGAGGTCCGCAAACCCGATCCGAATCGTTCCCTGCCAGACCTGAATCCGATAAAAGACGGCGCTCAGGACCGGGACCGTCCACATGGCGTGGTAGTGCCCGCCGTCAGGACCTTCATCGTCGCCGTCGTCGCCAGGAGCGCGGGTGCCCGGCAGGTGGAGGTTCGTCGTGTTAGGGCCGCTCGCCGCAAACGGGAATGTGACCAAGTAGCCGCTCGGCTTGCAGGGCGTGTTGATGGTCACGTCTCCCGGCACCGCAGTGAGCGGCAGGTCGAGCTCGCAAACGATCACGGCCGGCTGCAGCTTGGCGTTGAACTCGCCGGTGTTCCAGTTCGGGCTCGTTCGCGGATTGGGGAACAAAGGCGGAAGGAAGAAGAAGTCACGGTTCCCCGCGGGGTCGCTCGTCAGATGGGCCCCGTCCGAAATCACAGCTGAAGGGGTTTCCGGTGAACGATTCGATGAATCCGGAGTCGTACCGGTCCCGCACGCAGCCAACGCTCCAAGTGACACGCAGGCCAGCCAGTTTCGCTTCATGTTGCTCCTCATCTTCGCGACAATCGGAATAAGGGCCGAACGGCCCTGTGATGAAAAACTACGCCTAGACGCGCAACCGCGATAGGGCCGAACTGATGTTCGACCGGCGCGGACTGCCGGATCTTGGCTGACGGAGTTCGCGGGCGGTCCGACTGGTCAGGGATGCTGCTTCTTCCTGCTGTCTAAGAGGGCCTGGAACTTAGGGTTACTGCTCCTGAGCTCGCGCCACCACCAATGGATATTTCCCCCTACCTCGAACGAGTGCCCGGGGTTCTGAGCGATGTACCGCTTGAGCAGCTCGATGGCGCCGTCCTGGTCACCCATGAGCGCTCGCACGACCGCCTCATATCCGGGGAGCTCCTGGTCGGGGTCGACGGTCCGGTCGGCGCGCGCCGCTAAGAGCACCCGGTTGGCGCTGTCCTTGAGGGCAGCCTTGGCGGCCGGGGTGGCGGCCTTGGCCGACGCCCGACCAATTACCCCAGCGACTATCACTCGCGCCTGGCTGACATCGTACTTCCGGCCGGTTGCCGGGGCGATCGAGTCGACCTGAGCCGCAAGTTGCCACGCTCGGCCGATGTCGGGCTGGCTCTCAGAGCTCAGCATGAGCCAGAGGCGGCACTTCGTAAATCGGACATCTTTGGGGAATCGGCGAAGCCCCTCCGTGCACCACTTCGTTGCCTCGTTGAAGTTCTCGGTATCGTACGACGCCCAGAAGAGGCGGTCGAGGATATCATCGCTGTTGGCCAGGTAGGCATCCGCTTCGTAGGCGCTTCGAGCATGGGTCAGGGCGGCGAAGACGTCTGCCGGAACCTCTTCGTAGTCGATCCCGCTGAGCAGGGCATATGCGGAGGCCAAGGAAGGATCTTGTTGGGTCGCCTGTTCGAGGTCCCGTTTGGCGCTTTGGAGCAGAGCCGACCGAGCGGCAGGATCGGTAGTCCGCCCGAGCTGCCAGCTGATGATCTGGAGCTCGCCGCGAAGGGCGAGAGCCTTGGCGTTCGCGCCGTCTAAGGCGAGCGCCCGGCGGGCCTGCATCAGTCCTTGATCGACCGTCTTGATCCTCTCAGCCGCGTCGCTGATGAGGGGAACGAGCTTATAGGCCACCTCGCCACGGAGAATGATCGGCTCGATCCAGCTCGGGTCTGCAGCCTCCGCTTGCTGAAGGAGGCTGTCACTCTGCGCGAGAAGTGTGATCGCTCGCGCTGGGTCTTGGGTCTCCGCGTTGTCGGCGTCATTCCTCAGGTTCTCGGCCCGGCGGAGAAGAGTCCAGGCGGTCATGTTGCTCGTGCCGGACTGCCCCTCCCGCAGCTGGACTTCCTGCCCGAGGAGCTGTTGCAGTTTTCTCGCGACTTCGAGTGCTACCGAGTCAGCCGCGGCGTAGAGGCGGTCTTGCTTGACGACCATGTTGGTATGGAGCCCTAAATCGCCACCCGAAGCGTCTCGAAGGCGAGTCGTCACGCGGACCCCGTCCTTGCCGGAGCGCTCGACCAACCCTTCGACCACGGTTCCGACGTTGAGGGCCCGCGCGATGCTGTCCTTGCTCACATCCGTGCCGCGAAACGGGGCAACGCCGTTTCTAGACACAACCGCCAAGATCCGGACGTCGCTGAGCGCCTTGATCAGCGCTTCGGTAAGCCCGTCGGCGAGCGGCTGGAGCGAATGGTCCGGACTTCGATCGTCGAAGTACAGCACGGCGACGCGTCGGAGGGACGCGTCGGTCGTCGGCTTGAGCGGGGCGCCTTTGGTGAGGCGCCACGCCACCACTCCGGCTCCCGCCAGTAACAGAGCGGCAATCCCAACCAGCACCGGTCGCCGCCAGAACGGCACCGGCGGTGGGGGCGGAGGTGGGGCAGGGGCCGCGCTAGGGTAGGCCTCGCCCGGCGGCGTCGGAATCCGCCGAGTCGCCGTGTGGCGCATGAAGGCTCGTCGGCTTGCCGTCGCGCCGATCGGAACACCGAGGATCTCGGCGAACTGAGCAGCGGTCTGCGGGCGGTCGGCCGGCGTCTTGGCCATCGCCGCGAAAATGGCTTCTTCCACCTCTGGGGGGACCGCGCTCCGGACGATTCGGATGCTCGGGACCGTCTCCAACGCGTGCCGCGCCATGATGGCGACCGCGCTCTTCCCCATGAATGGAGGCTCGCCCGCCAAGAGCTCGTAGAGGAGGCAGCCCATGCTATAGATGTCCGCCGGCGGGCCGACTTTTTCGCCGGCGGCCTGCTCCGGCGCCATGTAGACCGGCGTGCCGATGGCCATCCCGGTCTGGGTCAGCTTGGGACCACCGCCCTCGCTCGCTGCCCGTGCGATCCCGAAGTCAGCGACCAGAGCATGGTTGTTCGAGATCAGCACGTTTTCGGGCTTGATATCGCGATGGACGATGCCCTGGTGGTGGGCGTAGCCGAGCGCGTCGGCGACCTCGAGCACGTATTGGACTGCGTCTTCAATCGGGAGCTGGCCATCGCGCTCGAGCCGGTCGCGCAGCGATTCCCCATCGATAAAGGGCATGACGTAGTAGAGCAGACCCTCGGCCTCGCCCGACTCGTACAGACCTAAGATGTTGGGGTGCTGAAGCTTGGCAGCAAGCCGGATCTCCCGCTCGAACCGCTCGGCGCCGATCGAGGCCGAGAGCTCGGGGTGGAGGACCTTGATGGCGACGGCACGCTCGTACTTGATATCGTGCGCGAGATAGACCGTGGCCATCCCACCCCGGCCGAGCGGTCGGTCGACCGTGTATCGGGAAGCGAGCGAATTCTGAAGGGTTTCGAGGGTGTCGCTCACGGCCACCGAGTATCGGAGGGAATGCAAAGAGTATGGCCTAACGGACCTGAGGCGGCAAGGCGGCACGTCTACTCCGCTATCGGCCGGTCTTGTCTTGATCTTGCGACGAGCGATGGTTCTGCAGGCTGATGGAGCAACCTGCCGCCTTGCCGCCTTGCCGCCTTGCCGCCTTGCTCCTTGCCGCGCCTTGCCAGCCTTGCCGCCTTCAGTCACCCCAGCGCAGCCCCTCCTTCGACAGCGGTAACGACCGGACCCGCCTGCCCGTCGCCGCGAAGATTGCGTTGCAGAGCGCCGGCACCACCGGCGGGAGGGCCGGCTCGCCCAGTCCGGTTGGGGGGTTGTTCGTGGTCAGGAAGTAGACCTCGACCGGCGGGGCCTGTGCCAGCCGGAGCAGCGGGAAGTTGTGGAAGTTGCTCTCGGCCGCCCGGCCCCGGTCGATGGTGATCTGCTGGCCGAGCGCTTCGCCGAGCCCGTCGAGGACCGCGCCTTGGACCTGATTCATCGCGCCGCTCGGGTTGATGATTTGGCTGCCGACGTCCCCGGCGACCCAGACCTTGTTCACCCGGAACGTCTTGTCGGTGCCGGTGACTTCGACCACTTCCGCGAAATAGCCGCGATGGCTGAAGTGGAACGCTACGCCCATCCCGGTGCCCGCCGGGAGGCTGCGTTTGCCCCATCCCGACTTCTCCGCCACCAGCTCGAGCACGCCGCGCATCCGGGCCGCGTCATACCCGTTGCTCCCGTCGGCGTTGGCGACCATCCGCGGCGAGCCCAAGAGATCGAGCCGGAACTGGACCGGGTCCCTCCCCGCCGCATGGGCCAGCTCGTCGATAAAGGAGTGGAACACGAAGGCGAGCGCGTTGCTGCCCGGGGCGCGGAGCGGACCGGTGGGAACGCCTAACGGCATTACCGAGGTCTCGAGCGCGAAATTGGGAACGAACCGGGCCGGGAACTCGGTCGGCGCGATCCCGGCGCTGCTCGCGAACTTATCGCCCTCGCCGAAGGTGACGAAGTGATCCCTCCACGCGACCACCTTGCCCTGGGCGTCGACGCCGCCTTTGAGGAAATGGAACCCCGCCGGCCGGTAGAAGTCGTGCTTGATGTCGTCCTCGCGGGTCCACAGCAGCTTGACCGGGGCGCCGACCGTCTTGCTGATCCAGGCGGCCTCGACCATGTAGTCGTTGCTCAACCGCCGCCCGAAGCCGCCGCCCGAGCGGGTCATATGGATCGTGATGGCCGCCGGGGGAATGCCTAACGTCGAGGCCACGAGCTCCCGGCCGGGCTGGGGGTTCTGGGTCGGGGCCCAGATCTCGAGCCGGTCGCGCTCGAAGCTCGCCGTGCAGTTCTGGGGTTCGAGCGGCGCATGGGCCAGGAAGGGATAGAAATAGGCCGCTTCGACCACCTGGGCCGCTTGGCTGAGCGCCGCGTCGACGTCGCCCTCTTTGAGGAGGGTCCGAGCCGCGGGTCCTTTGGCGAGCGTGGCCGCGGTCGCCGCAAAACCGGCGCTCGTCTGCTCGGCTGTCGGGCCCTCGGTCCAGGTGACCTGGAGCTTCCGGCGAGCCGACTCGGCGGCCCACCAGGTGTCGGCGACGATGGCGACCCCGCCTAACAATCCGTTGAGCGCCGCGCCGCCGTCGACCACGAAGGCATGGCGTACGCCTCGCAGCGCTTTGACTGCGTCGACATTCGCGCCGGCGACCTTGCCGCCGAACACGGGACACTTCTGGAAGACCGCGTAGAGCATCCCCGGCACCTTGACGTCGATTCCGAAGAGGCGCTTGCCGGTCACCAGCTTCGGGTTGTCCACGCCCGAGACGGCGGTGCCGATGATTGTGAAGTCCTTGGGGTCCTTGAGACGGACCGACTTGAGCTCGGGCGCTGTCATCGTGGCGGCTTTGGCAACGAGGTCGCCGTAGCTCATCGTGCGACCAGTGGCGCGATGGGTGACCACGCCCGACTTGGTCGCGCATTCCGACTCCGTTGCGCTCCAGACGGCTGCGGCGGCCGCGACCAGCATCTGGCGGGCGGCGGCGCCCATCCGTCGGTGCTCGTCGTAGTTGATCGGCGTCGCGGCGCTCCCGCCCGCGAACTGGCGGCCGTATTTGGCCTGATCCCCGTCCGCCTGCTCGATCGTGATGCTCTTCCAGTCGACGTCGAGCTCCTCGGCGATCAGCATCGGCAGCATCGTCTTGATGCCCTGCCCGATCTCGGGATTCTTCGAGATGATGGTGACCGACCCGTCGGGGGCGATCCGGATAAAAGCGTTAGGCTCGAACGGGGCCGGTGCAGTCCCGGCGGCGCGGCGCTTGGCCGCGAGGGGCTGGGAATAGGAGGCGAGGAGGAGACCGCCGCCGGCGATGGCGGTGACGCGGAGAAAGGCGCGGCGATTGACGGTTGGCATGCTCATCGGGCCTCCTGGCTCGCCCGCGCGGCGCTCGACGTGGTCGGGTCGCCGGCGGCGATGTCGGCAGCCCGGTGAATGGCTTGGCGGATTCGGATATACGTGGCGCAGCGGCAGAGGTTCCCGTTCATCGCAGCATCGATCTGGGCATCGGTCGGCTTCGGCGTCTTAGCCAACAGCGCGGCGGCCGCCATGATCTGACCGGCCTGGCAGTAGCCGCACTGGGGCACGTCGACCTCGTCCCAGGCCCGCTGGACCGGGTGAGTCCCCGCGTCGCCGGAGAGGCCCTCGATGGTCGTGATGTCGCCGTCCTTGACCGCGGCAATCGGAGTCGAGCACGATCGGATCGGGCTGCCGCGGAGGTGCACGGTGCAGGCGCCGCATTGGCCGATGCCGCAGCCGAACTTGGTGCCGGGGAGGTCGAGCACGTCGCGGAGCACCCAGAGCAGGGGCATGTCCGGCGGGACGTCGACCGATCTGACTTTGCCGTTGACCCTGAGCGAGAAAGGCATGGCCCGAGGCTCCATTTGCGGGGTGGCTTAACGATATACCCAAGACGGCAGGACGGCACGTGGTCAGGGGCCGGCGGCAGGCTCGGAGAGTGGCGAGCGTGCGATGCCATGCTGCTCTCCCGGTCGCGGAGGAACGTCGTTCGATCCCACGTCGTCCCGTCGTAGGGCAGGCGGGGCTCTCGTGCCGGCCGGTAGCCGAGCGGGTGGGCGCCGCGCAGGCAGTCGGCGAAATCCGAGATGGGGCGGCCGGGGGGCGGCGGCGAAAACGGGAGAAGCGCGATCTCCAATTGTTGGTTCGGCCGTCGGGTCCGGAATCTGCACTGAAAGCTGCCGTGGACGGGCGCGACTCGGCCCAAACGTCCCTGGCTCCCGTCTACAGTTTCGTCTTTTTCCGACGATACTCCCAGTGAAAACCACGGAGTAAGTGCGTTCGATGAAGGCGGCTTCCTGATGTGGTCCCACATGCGCCGGTCCAAGGACTCGAAGCGCAAAATCCACCGGCTGATCTGGTCGGCTGCGCTCGTCATGGCGGTCGTGACTCTGGCCGTCGCGATCGCCATGGTCGTGCGGGTCCGTGCTGCCCGGCCCGCGACCGACACGATCGCGTATGGGGTCCTGCTCAGTGCGATGCAGCGGGGAGAGGTGGACTCGATTCAGGTGTGGCCCGGCGCGGAAGCCCGTGCCTGGATGAACTTCCGCCAGTCCGGCTCGAAACAAGTCCGTGTCGTCTATCCCTCGAGCGACGCGACTCCGCTGATCAATGCCGCTACCACGGCTCGGGTCGGCGTCAGCTTTGCCGAGCGGCCGATGGAGGTTTCGGCCTACATCGGCTCCATCGCGACCGTCGGCGTGCTCTTGCTCATGGTCTTCATGCTCCGTCGCCAGTTGGGCGTCGCCGAGGTGGACACGGAAGCGGGAGAGACCTCCGGGACCACGCTCACGTTCAAGGACGTCGGCGGCAATACCGGCGCCATCACAGACCTCAAGGAGATCGTGAGTTTCCTCCGCGAGCCGGAACGGTTCGCCGCCATGGGCGCCAGAATTCCCAAGGGCTTGCTGCTGGAAGGACCGCCCGGTACCGGGAAGACGCTGATGGCGCGCGCGCTCGCGGGTGAGGCTGGGGTACCCTGCTTCATTGCGAGCGGCAGCGACTTTACGGGGAGTTTTGTCGGGCAGGGCGTTCAGAGGATCAAGGCTTTGTTCAAGAAGGCCAGGAAGGCCGGCGGCGCGGTCATCTTCATTGATGAGATCGACACCCTCGGCGGGCGGCGCGGCCGTCAGCATGGCCATAGCGAGGATGACCGCACGCTCAATCAGTTCCTCGTCGAGCTCGACGGCTTCGACCCGAGCGCCGGCGTTGTCGTCGTGGGTGCCACGAACCGGGTCGGCGACCTCGATCCTGCGTTGCTCAGGAAGGGCCGCTTCGATCGCTCGGTGACCGTGGCCCTCCCGACCGTTTCCGAGCGTGAGGAGATTCTTGCCCTCCATGTTCGCGAGCGGAACGTGCCGCTCGCTCCCAACGTCGACCTCACCCGGCTCGCTCGGCTGATGACCGGAGCCAGTGGCGCCGAGCTGGCAGGGCTGATCAACGAAGCTGCGATTCTCGCCGTGAAGACCGAAAGTGAGTCGGTCACCTGGACTCACATCGAGGAGGCTCGCGACCGGGTGCTGTTAGGCCGGGCGCGGGAAGGGTTCGCCGTCTCCGAAGGCGAGCGGCGGCTGGTCGCGCTGCACGAGGCCGGTCACGCGTTGGCCGGCGTCGTGTTCTGCCAGACCGACCCGCTCCATAAAGTCACCATTCAGCCCCGAGGCGCCGCCATGGGTGTCGCCTTCTTTCAGCCGGACCACGAGATGCACGTCGCCTCCCGCGATTATCTCGAGGGCCAGATCCTCAAAGGGTTAGGCGGGCGCGCGGCGGAAGAAGCGCTGTACGGCGCGGCGAAGATCACCAGCGGAGCCGCCAGCGATCTCGTGCAGGTGACTCGGGTCGCCAAGCACATGGTCTACCGGCTCGGCATGGGCGCGAGCACCGGGCTGATGATCTTCGATCCCGATTCCGGCCCGGTCAGCAGTGAGACTCACTGCCGGATGGACTCCGATGTCCGCGCTATCCTCGAGGAGTCGTACGCGACGGTGCTCGACTGCCTGCGAGTCCATCAGGCCGCTCTCGAGGCTCTGGCAAACGCGTTGCTGAGTCGGGAGACGCTGACCGGCGATGAGGCGATCCAGGTCATGACGGATGCGGGGTTGCCGCGGATGGCGGGTGGGCAGATGGGCTCGCTCGGGATGCTGGGAGCACGAGGGCGGCGCCGCGACGAATCGGCGGCCGCCGGGTCCAACTGAGCGAAAGCCCGGACGAATCGGAGGCTTGGCGAACTTCAACCCGTCACATATACTGTCATGAAGGCTGCCGGCTTCCTGCGCGCGTGGCCCGTTTGAGCCCATCCGGAACTGCACGCTCCACTCGCTGCGAACCCTTCATCAGGTTTTCGTGTCCAGCGCATACTCTGACCTCGAAATCCGGATTCTCGCGAAAGAGGTCGATGCGGCTTCGGGAAAGCCCGTCTATCGCGTCGAGCTGACGCTCGATCACGGGCAGGAGTTCGGCCCCGGCTTCGCCAACTTCCAGGAGCTCGAGCCGTGGGATGCCACGGGCGTCGAGACCAAGGCGGAATACGGTGAACGGCTCTTCCTGGGCCTCTTCGCCGATTCCAACCTCAAGTCCGCTTGGGACCGTCTTCGGGGCCAAAGTCCCTTGCGACGGACTCGGCTTCGAATCGACCCAACTCTTCCAGAGCTTCATCCCCTTCAATGGGAGCTGTTGCGGCTCCCCGGCGGCGGTCCCGCGCCGGAGCTGTCGGCCGCGACCGCGACGCCGTTTTCGCGCTACCTCGCCCAGGAATGGCAGCCTGGAACGGCCGTCCTCAAGCGGCCGATCAAGGTGCTCGTAGCCGTGTCCAGTCCGTCCAATCTCGCGACGTTCAAGCT
>JBDTOH010000067.1:0-15960 GCA_039933355.1 Gemmatimonadota bacterium
TCTTCGACGAAGATCTCGGCCTCGCCGGTGAGCCCTTTGAGCAGGCTCGACTTGCCCGCGTTGGTATAGCCGACCAGGGCCGCGCTCAAGAGGCGCTGCCGCCCCGAGCGGACGGTATCCCGATGCCGCGCGACGTCCACCAGCTTGCCCCGAAGGTGCTGGATCTTTTTCCGGATCATCCGGCGGTCGGTCTCGATCTGGGTTTCGCCCGGTCCTCGAAGGCCGATACCGCCGCGGATCCTCGACAAGTGGGTCCACATCCGAGCCAGGCGCGGCAACATGTACTGGAGCTGTGCCAGCTCGACCTGCGTCTTCGCCTCCGCCGAGCGCGCCCGCGTCGCGAAGATGTCGAGGATGACCTCGGCCCGGTCCATCACGCGGACGCCGAGCTCCTTCTCGAGGTTGCCCCCTTGGTTAGGCGTCAGCTCTTCGTCGAAGATCACGAGCGAGATGTTCTCCCGCTCGACCCGCTCCCGCACCTCTTCGACTTTCCCTTCACCGATCAGCGTCGCCGATTTGATGGCGACTACCTGCTGCGACATCCGCCCGACGACCAACGCTCCCGCCGTGTCCACCAGGCGAGCCAGCTCGTCGAGATGCTCGACCAGAAGGTCCGCATCCCGGCTTCCCTTCTTCGGAGCTCCGACCAGCAGGGCTCGTTCCACCGGTGGCTGGACATCGATCAATGCGCGAATGGGATGACTCCTGACAACGGGTTCACCAACTCTACACGATGTCATTCCGAGCGTGAGCGAGGGATCTCGCCCGCACCGCTCCGACACCGCCACCGATGCCGTGCCATGCATCGCCGGGCCGACATCGCCCGCGCAACTTAGTCGCCCGAACCGGCCTCCCGCGACCTCTCCCGCCACCAAGCCAGTCGCTCGGCGACTTTCTTCTCGAACCCGAGATCACCGGGCTCGTAGAAGCTGCGGCCCTTGAGGACGTCGGGCAGGTAGTCCTGAGCGACATGGTGACCTGGGAAGTCGTGACTGTACCGGTAGCCTTTGCCGTAGCCGAGCTCCTTCATGAGTCCGGTTGGCGCGTTGCGGATGTGGAGCGGAACCGGCTCGGCCGGAGTCTCCCGGGCCGCCGCGAGCGCCGCGCCGAGCGCCTTCACCGCGCTGTTCGACTTCGGCGCCGTCGCGAGGTAGATCGTCATCTCGGCGAGCGGGAGATAGCCCTCCGGCGGGCCTAGCATGTGATAGGCGTCCCGCGCGGCCACCGCAATCATCAGCGCGTTCGGATCCGCGAGCCCGATGTCTTCCGCGGCCATCGCGATCCCGCGGCGGAACATGGTCATCGGATCTTCCCCACCCTCGATCATCCTCGCCATCCAGTAGAGCGCCGCCTGCGGATCACTCCCTCGCAGCGACTTGTGGTAGGCGGAGAGGATGTTGAAGTGCTCCTCGCCGCTCGCGTCGTAGCGGGGAACCCGCTTCGCGAGCGCCGCCTCGAGCGCTTCGCTGGTGATCTCTCCGCCGCGCCCCACATGCTGTGCGGTCGCCTCGAGAATGGTGAGCGCCTGCCTCGCATCACCGTCGGCATGGCTTGCGATGACGCCGAGCACTTGATCGGACGCCGTGACGCTGGAGCGGGCAAGGCCGCAATCGAAGTCGGTGAGGGTCCGCCTGAGGAGCGTGACGAGATCGCCCGGCTCGAGCGGCTTGAGCACGAACACGCGGCACCGGGAGAGCAACGCCCCGTTGAGGCTGAAGCTCGGATTCTCGGTCGTGGCGCCGATGAGCGTAACGGTGCCCCGCTCGACGTGCGGCAGGAACGCGTCCTGCTGGGCCCGGTTGAAGCGGTGGATCTCGTCGCAGAACAGCACCGTGCCGCGCCCCAGCCTGCGACGCTGATCCGCTTCCTGAATGATCTCGCGGACCCGCGGAATGCCTTCGGTCACGGCACTGAAGCCGACGAACTCACGCCCGGTGTGGAGCGCGATGAGCCGCGCGAGCGACGTCTTTCCGGAGCCCGGCGGTCCCCAGAAGATCGAGCTGCCGAGGTCGCCCCGCCGGATCGCATCGCCGAGCGACTGGCCCGGCGCGAGCAGATGGGTCTGGCCGATGAGCTCTTCGAGCGTCCGGGGCCGCATCCGGGCCGCGAGCGGCTCTTCCGTGGAGAACAGCTCGAGCGAGTCGCTCACCCGGCCGCCTCCTGAAAGGCCCGCGCGGCCTCGAGCAGCGCGGGTTTGGTATTTCGGTCCGGCGCCTGGAGCACGAGATCGAGCAGCCGGTCGAGAGTCCGGCCCACGAGCGGGCCGGCCGGGATGCCTAACGCAACGAGGTCGCGGCCGTCCACGGCGAGGTCGCCCCGCGCGAGCGGCTCCCCCCGTGCGCGGATCTCGGCTGCGACCGGCGCAAACGCCGGCGGGCTTCCCTGCTTGAGCGCCGAGAGCGCGATCACGTCGTCCGCGGCCGGGCCTGCCTGGGCGAGCCAGCGGCGGACCGCAACGACGCTTTCGTCCGCCGGTGCCGGCGGAGTCGCCATCATCCGCCGAGCCCGCTCGATCTCGCGGTTCGAGGCCTTGAGACGGCCGAGCACCTGGCAGGCATCCTCGCAGAGCGCAACAGTGAGCAGGACCGGATCGCGGTCAGGAGGAGATTCCGTCGCCAGCGGATAGGGATCGAGCAGCTCGCGGAGCCAGAGCCGGGTCGCGCCGACGGTCCGCCAGAGCTCGGTGAGGCGGAGGAGCGACGCCGCCGTGTCGAGTGACTTGAACCACTCGTCTCGGACCCGTTCCGCGGAGAGCTGCGCGAGGCCGTCCGCTTCCGCGAGCGCCGCCGACCAGGTCGCGGGGTCGATCGTAAAGCCGAGCCGGGCGGCGAACCGGATTCCGCGAAGAATCCGGAGAAAATCTTCCCGGAACCGAGTGGCGGGATCACCGACCGCGCGGATCACACGCCGGCCGAGATCGGCGGCCCCGCCGAAGGGATCGCGCCATTCTCCGCGGACCGGGTGGTAGGCGAGCGCGTTGATGGTGAAGTCGCGCCGGGCCAGGTCGTCGTCGAGCGACACCCCGTACTCGACCACCGCGTGGCGGCCGTCGGTGGTGACGTCGCGGCGGAACGTGGTGACCTCGTGGAGGCGCCGGTGCCGGTCGAGCACGCCCACGGTTCCGAACGCGATCCCCACCGGCACGGTGTGGCGGAAGAGCCGTTGGACCGCTTCGGGCGGGGCGGCGGTGGCGAGGTCGACGTCGTCGGGCGGGGTCCCGAGCAAGGCGTCGCGGAGGGCGCCGCCCACGCACCAGGTCTCGTAGCCCGCCTGCTCGAGCCGTTCGGCGATCTCGAGAATCTCGGCCGGGAGCGGAAGCCGCTCGAACGGCTTGATCGGAGCCACGGCGGCCGCCGCCCTAACGCCCGACGCCTAACCGCACAACACGCTCCCACCGTTCACGTTCAGCACCTCGCCGGTGATGTGCCGGGCGAGGTCGCTGGCCAAGAACAGGATCGGTCCGGCGATGTCCTCGGCCGGCGGGATGCGGCGGAGCGGAATGGTGGCCTCGATCCGGGTGCGGTCGCCGCTGAGCGCCCCGGCGGTCATCTCGGTGTCGACCCATCCCGGCGCGACGCAATTGACCGTCACCGACGGGCCGCACTCGATCGCGAGCGACTTCGTCATCGAGATCAAGGCGCCCTTCGATGCGGCGTAGTCGGCGTGGAACGCCTCGCCGCGCTGGCCCGCGGTGCTCGAGACGAGAATCACTCGCCCGCCCGGCCGCATGATCGCGAGAGCGGCGCGGGTCGTGAGGAAGACGGCGTCGAGATTCTGGCTGATGGTCGAGCGCCACTGCTCGTCACTCATGGCCGCGAGCGGGGTGTCCTTGGGCGGCCAGACGCCGGCGTTCGCCACGAAACAGTCGAGCCCGCCGAAGGCGGCTTTGACCTCCCGGAAGATTCGCCCGACCGCGGCCGACTCGGCGAGATTGCCGCCGCCGGCGTAGGCGCGCCTGCCTAACGCTCGTACCTCGCGCGCCACCTGCTCCGCCTCGGCCGCCCGGGTGTGATAGGTGACGCCCACATCGGCCCCGGCCCGGGCGAACAGGAGCGCCGCGGCCCGCCCAATCCCGCGCGAGCCCCCCGTGATGAGCGCCGTTTTCCCAGCCAGCGATATCATGTCAGCTCCGCCTCCACCAGTTCGGCGATCGCATGCTCGATCGCCAGATGCATTTCCTGGATCCTGTGGGTCGTGTTCGAGGGCACGATCAGCGCCTCGTCGACCAGGGCCGCGAGCGGGCCTCCGCCCTTCCCGAGCAGCGCCACCACCGCGACGCCAGCGCGGCGAGCCGCTTCCGCCGCCCGGAGCAGATTCACGCTCTCACCGCTCGTGCTGTGCAGCACCAGCAGATCGCCCGGCTTGCCGAGCGCTTCAACCTGCCGTGCAAAGATCTGGTCGAACCCGAGATCGTTGCCGGCAGCGGTGAGGATCGACGAGTCGGCGGAGAGCGCCAGGGCGGACAGCGCCCGGCGGTTCCGCTGAAAGCGGACCACGTATTCGGTCGCCAGGTGCTGCGCGTCCGCGGCGCTCCCGCCGTTCCCGGCGAATAACAACGTGCCGCCGGCGCGGAGCGTGTCCGTGTACCGGCGGGCCATCCGCGCGATCGGCGCCGGGTCCGCGGCCGCCGCCTCCGCGAGCCGGGCCAGCATCGTCAATCCCTCGGCAATCCGCGCTTCGTCGCTCATCCGTTCGAGTCCAGCAAGCTCCGGAGCTTGCTCACGAGCGAAGTCTTCACCGCGAGCGGCGGCACCGGGACCAGCGGCTCGTTCGCCACGATCGCGGCGGGGTTTCGGTCGAGCAAGAGATCGGCCTGCACCTCGCCCCCCATCTCGTGGAGTCGCTCGCTCGGGAGCGCGAGGCTCCGCGAGTCGCCGTGGTTGTCGGCCGCGAGGATGTCGGCCAGCCCGTATTCGAGCAGCGCGCGGGCCCGGCGCCCGCGAGCGGTCGGCTGGAACAGCGTGTTCGCATCGACCTGCATCGCCGCACCGGCTTGGCGCCACCGACTGATCTCGACCGGCGAGCAGACCGCATAACGCTCGGGATGGGCCACGACCGGGATCAGCCCGAGCTGCCGGACCTGCGTGAGCGCGGTGATCGCCGTGTGGGCCGAGATCATCCGGGTGAACTCGACCAGGATATACTGGCTGCCGGCGAGCGTGAGCCGGCGATCGGCGGCGGCCTCCGGGCTGAGCGGCCGGTCGAGCAGAAGCTCCACCCCGCGGAACAGCTCGATCCCCTCGGGCGCGACGATCGCCAGCGCCGCATACGCGGCGTCGTACTTCTCCGGAATGCCCTGGTCGGCCCGGCTGGCGACGAGGTGCGGCGTGAGGCAGATCCCGCGGACCCCGTCGGCGGCCATCGCCGTCAACACCTGGACCGACTGCTCGACCGATCGAGAGCCGTCGTCCACGCCGGGCAAGAGGTGCGAGTGGAGGTCGATCACGCCGGTCGTTTTCCGCCCCGCAGCCCGAGAGCGAACGCCGCCAGATCGGCCGGCCGTTCCTCCGCGACCGCTTCCAGCGCGAGGGTGACCAAAGCATCCGCGGCGAGGAGGTCGAGGGCGGCGGCGCGCGAGGCGCCGACGCTGAGCGCGCTGTCGAGGGCCCGGGCGGCCGCGCCCGCGAGGCGCTCCGACAGCGGACGGTCGGCGGCCGCTTCGGCGACGAGGCCGCGAGTCCGGTCCGCGAGCGGTCCCGGCCCTTCGCGGAGGCGTGCCGCCAGCCAGTCGTTGTCGAGAGCCACTACGCCGCCAGCCATTCTCCGACCACGCGGGCCACTCCTTCCCGAGCCGCGTCGAGCCGGCTCAGATCGCCGGCGCTGGCCGACGCGAACGCGGGCCGTCCGCCGCCCTTCCCGCCCGAGAGCGCAGCGATCCGGTTGACGAGGTCGCCCGCTTTCTTCCCGCGCTGCACCAGATCATCCGTGACCGCCACGTGGATCGCTCCCCGGCCCGCCGCCGAGAAGAGCACCAGAACCGCGTTCTTGTTGGCCTCTCGGAACCGGTCGGCGGCCTGGGCGACCTCGTTCCGGTCCTCCGACGGAGACTCGCCTAACGACACGGCGACGCCGCCGACCTCGAGCGCCGTCCGGGCGCCGTCGAGCGACGCCCCCCCGGACTTGATCGCCTCCTCGAGCCGCTCTTCGAGCTTGGCCCGCTCGGCGAGGAGTTGCTCGATCCGCCGCGCGAGCACTTCCGGCTGGGCCTTGAGAACCTGAGCGGCCTCGGCGAGCTGCCCCTTGATCGCCCCGAGCGCGGCGTACGCGCCGGGGCCGGTGACTGCTTCGATCCGGCGTACGCCGGTCGCGACTCCACCTTGGGAGCTCACCCGGAAGACGCCTAACGCACCGGCGCTGCTGACGTGGGTTCCGCCGCAGAGCTCGATGCTCGGTCCAATGGTCACCACCCGGACCCGGTCGCCGTATTTCTCCGAGAAGAAGGCCATCGCCGCGAGCGCGAGCGCCTCCTGGTAAGCGGTCTCCCGCGTGCTCACGGCCGGATTGGCCCAGATCTGCTCGTTGACGTCCCGCTCGATCCGCTCCAGCAGGTCCGGGCTGATCGGCTCGAAATGCGAGAAGTCGAAGCGGAGCCGCTCCGGATTGACGAGCGATCCCTGCTGGCGGACGTGGGGGCCGAGATGGCGGCGAAGCGCGGCATGGATGAGATGCGTGGCGCTGTGATTCCGCTCGATGTTCCGCCGCCGGGGCTCATCGACGAGCGCCCGGACCCCGGTCGGCTCGAAGGGGGCCGCGTGAGTCCATCGCCCGCCAACGACCGTGCCGCGAGGGTCCTTCCGAACCTCGTCCACCGCGACCGTCCAGCCTTCACCTCGAAGCTCGCCGGTGTCGCTGATCTGACCTCCGGACTCGACGTAGAACGGATTCTCCCCGAGCACGACCTCGACCCGGTCGCCGTCTTGCCGAAAGGCAACGATCTCGGTGTCCGCCTGGGTCCGGTCGTAGCCGACGAACTCGGACCGGCCCGGCTTGAGCTCCCGCCACGCGACGCCCCCACCTAACGTTGGCGCGCCGGAGACCGCCGCCACCCGGGCGGGGGACCGGGCGTCGCGGGACCGCTCCCGCTGCTCGTTGAGCGCCCGCTCGAAGCCCGCGAGGTCGACCGCGACGCCCTTCTCCCCCGCGATCAGCTCCGTCAGATCGATCGGAAAGCCGAAGGTATCGTAGAGCTTGAACGCCTCTTCGCCCGAGATGGTTCGGGTTCCAGTTGCGAACAGCTCGTCCAGTCGCCGGAGGCCGCCCTCGATCGTCTCGAGGAAGCGCGCTTCCTCCTGGGTCGTCACGGATCGGATAAAATCACGCTTGGCCTCGAGCGCGGGATAGGCCGCGCCCATGAGGTCGATGACCGTGCCCGTGAGCGGCGCCAGCGTAGGCTCCCGGCGCCCCAGGAGCCAGGCGTGACGGACCGCACGGCGAAGAATGCGGCGAAGAACGTAGCCGCGACCCTCGTTGCTCGGGTACACGCCGTCCGTGAGCAGAAAGGCGACGGCCCGAGCGTGATCGGCTAGGACCCGATACGATGCTCCGGTCCCCGCCATGCTGCCGGAGTACGGCGCGCCGACCAGGCGGCTCACATGCTCGAGCAGGGGAACGAAAAGGTCGATGTGAAAGTTGTCGTCCTGGCCCTGGAGCACCGCGGCGATCCGCTCGAGCCCGGCGCCGGTGTCGACGCTCGGCTTGGGCAGCGGCGTGAGCGTACCGTCTGCGCTCCGGTCGAACTGCATGAAGACCAGATTCCAAATCTCGAGGAACCGGCCCGCCTCGGCGAGCTCCTCGAAGTCCTCGCGAGAGTAGACCTTGCTCGCGTCCCCGGGTGCCCACTCGAGGTCAACGTAGATCTCCGAGCAGGGACCGCAGGGCCCCGTGTCGCCCATCTGCCAGAAGTTGTCCTTGTCGCTCAGCCCGTAAATCGAGCTGTCCGGTATCCCCGCGACCGCGCGCCATAGCTCCCGAGCCTCCTGATCGGCGTGGTGCACGCTGATCCGAAGCCGGTCCCGATGGATTCCGAGATACTGGGGGGAGGTCACAAACTCCCAGGCAAACTCGATCGCCTCCTTCTTGAAGTAATCGCCGAAGGAAAAATTACCCAGCATCTCGAAAAAAGTGTGGTGGCGCCGGGTGAGACCAACCTGCTCCAGATCGTTGTGCTTTCCGCCCGCCCGGACGCACTTCTGGCAGGTGACAGCGCGGACGTAATCGCGCTTCTCCTGGCCCAGAAATACCCGCTTGAACTGGACCATGCCGGCATTGGTGAAGAGCAGGGTTGGATCGTCCGCCGGCACCAGCGGGGACGAGTCAACCTCCCGATGACCTTGGGCGGCGAAATAGTCGAGAAAGAGACGGCGGATTTGAGTCGCATGCATGAGGGCAATATAGTTGGCGGGCGGCGGACGCTGGGTGGGGAACCGGAGACCGGGACCCGCGACCGGGCGCTACAGACTTCAAGGCGCTCACTTGCCGGCTTGCCGTCCTGCCGTCGTGCCAACGTCCGCCTTACCTCACCAACCGCTCTACGACTGCGCGGGCAACCTCTCCGCGATAGCCACGCCGGGCCAGGTAGGCTAAGAGCTTCTGGCGCCGGATCCAAGCCGAGTCTCCTTTGATCGCGGGAAGCCGCCGAACCACGAGCCGCTCGATTGCCGTCTCCGCCACCGCGGGGTCACCAAAGCCGGCCTCGATGGCCGCGTCCGCGAGCGATCGATCGATGCCCATTATCCCCAGCTCGCGCTTGAGCCGATCGGGCCCCCGTCCCCGCACCAACCGGGTCTGGACGTAATGCCGGGCAAATTCCGCATCGTCGAGATAACCGACCGAAGCTGCCCGCTCCAGAGCGGCCTTCACCGCTCCGAGCGGATGACCGCGCTGGACCAACCGGCGCCCGAGGTCCCTGCGGGCGAAGGGACGCCGCCCTAACAGCCTGACCGCGGTGCGATAGGCAGCGTCCTGATCGGCGGCAACGGACAGCCGCGCATATGCCTCGGCGGCGAGAACTTGGCCCGGCCTCAGGTTCTCGGCGAGCACTGCCGAGAGCGGCACCGAGAAGAGGCGCCGTCCATCAATCATCACCTGGACGCTTCCCTCGGCCTTGGGATCGGCAACCAGCGCTTCGATCGGAGCAAGCGGAGGATTGGAGGGTGACGGGGGTGGCATCCCACCACCCCCGGCCGGCTCACTCGTCGTCGCTGTCATCCGCGCTTACGGCCCCGGCCGGCTGCTTGACGCCCAGGAACTCCTTCACGCGAATCTCCACCTCGGCCATCATCGCCGGGTTGTCCTTCAGAAACATCTTCGCGTTCTCGCGGCCCTGCCCGATCCGCTGGTCGCCGTACGAGTACCACGCGCCCGACTTCTGAATGATGTTTGCCTCGGAGGCGATGTCCACGACCAGGCCGGCGTGGCTGATACCCTCGTCGAACAGCACATCGAACTCCGCCTGCTTGAAAGGCGGTGCAACCTTGTTCTTCACGACTTTGACCCGCACATGGTTGCCGATGATGTTCTCGCGCTCCTTCACCGGACCGATCCGGCGGATGTCGAGTCGGAGCGAAGCGTAGAACTTGAGCGCCTTGCCACCGGTGGTCGTCTCCGGATTCCCGAACATCACGCCGATCTTCTCACGGAGCTGATTGATGAACACCACCGAGCAGTTCGACCGATTGATCGCGCCCGCGAGCTTCCGGAGCGCCTGACTCATCAGACGAGCCTGGAGTCCCATGTGGCTGTCGCCCATCTCGCCCTCGATCTCCGCCTTGGGCACGAGCGCGGCCACCGAGTCAATGACGACCAGATCCACGGCACCGGAACGCACCAGGATCTCGACGATCTCGAGCGCCTGCTCTCCCGTGTCGGGCTGCGAGACCAGGAGGTTGTCGACGTCGACTCCTAACCGGCGGGCATAATCGACATCGAGCGCGTGCTCCGCATCGACATACGCAGCGACACCGCCGGTCTTCTGCACGTTCGAGACGAGGTGAAGACAGAGCGTCGTCTTGCCTGACGACTCCGGGCCGTAGATCTCCGTGATCCGCCCGCGGGGCACACCGCCGATGCCGATCGCGGCGTCGAGATTGATGGCTCCGGTCGAGATGCACCCGATGCGCTCTTTTACTTTGTCGTTCCCCATCCGCATGATGGAGCCCTTCCCAAGCTGTTTTTCGATCTGAGAGATCGCCAGGTTGAGTGCTTTCCGGCGTTCCGCATCGATGACCGGCGGTTCTTGGGTTGCCATGACCTCATTCCTCGCTGTCAAAAAGTGACTCGTTATGCTTCATATTGATATCTGCATTTAATGTAATGCCGAACGTTTGCCGAAACAAGACGGCATTTATTCACTTTTCAACACCGCGCCAGGCATCCTCGATATGAATCAGCGCCCGGGAGCCTCCCGCCTGGATCACGAGCACGTCGAACCGATAGACATCCGACGCTCGACCGAATCGCATGACCCAAACGGAGGCAGTCCGGGTGAGATCTCGTCGCTTCCGCCAGCCAATGGCCTCGACCCCCATTCCGAAGCGACAGCTCCGGCGGCTCTTCACTTCGACGAAGGCCACCATCGTGCCGCGGCGCACCACCAGGTCGATGTCGTGGTGGCCGAGGCGGAAGCGATGCGCTTCCAGGGTCCAGCCGAGGGTTTCGAGGTAGCGGATCGCCTCGAGCTCACCGGCGAGTCCAAAGCGATGGCGAGGATCTCGCCACGAAGCGGGTACGGCGATGGGCGGGGCGTTGGTCATCCGCCAATCTGCGAAGACAGGCGACCGGCGACGTCATCGAAAACCTGCGGGAAGGGACAAATAAAATGCGGGACGGCCACAACGGACGGGGCTCGCCCGTTGGACGGACTATCTGCCGCGGGCCAACCGCCAGACCATGAATCCGAGACCGGCCACACCGGCCAGCAACAGCGACCACAGCAGCCACGGGCGCATCGCTGCGAGCTTTCGCCGCGATTCCTCTGCCTGCGCCACTGCGGTGACCTCGCTCCACTCACCGAGCGTGGCCCGCCCAAAGCGCGACCGCTCATCGTCGATTGCGGGTACGAGGCTCGCTACGGGAAGAGCGCTCGGCTGTACGTCGTTGGAGCCGGCCAGCAAGGCGAACGGCGGCTGGCCCTGCAGGGCGAACACCAGGCTCGCCAATTGGGCCTTGACGACCAATTTGGTTTGCGCGCGGTCGAGGGTTGCCGCGCGCGGATCGGGCACGACGCGGAGGTAGCGCGCGGCCGTCTGGATGGCGAGCGGCGGCGACGAGCTTACTTCGGCGGTTCCGCGCTCGAGCCTGTAAAACACAGCGGAGCCGAGCTCGCGCCACGGCTCTTCGATGCGGGTCCTTCCCTGCAGCCGGACCGGCGCGACCCGGGTTCCGCGGACCAGTTCGAGATCGATCTCCATGACCGAGAGCACGCCGCCGAGGTCGAAGTAAAGCGCCGATCCGGCGGCATCGTTAGGCGCAGCACCGGCGGCGGGCTCCGGGCTCGCCGAGAACACCAGCTCGGTGGGCGGGTCGAGCGCGACGTTGCGCTGTTGATCCGCGACGACCTTGGCGCCGATCAGTGCCGGCGCCGCGGCCGGATCCGCCCACACGAGCCGGAGGAAGCGACCCGAATTGGCGGGCAGGACGACGGCCGCCTGAGTCAGGGGGCCGGCCGCGGAAGCAAGTGCCATCAGCTGGCCGCTGCCGCCGGCGCGCCAGGTGTTCAAGTCGTCGCTCGTCTCGAAGCTGAAGGTCGCTGTGAACTCCTCCGAGCCGGACCACTGCATGCGGAGCAAGTGGGGCGGCGGGTCGCCGCGGCCGCGCTCACCGAGGTCGATCAGCCATCCACCTGAGCGAGCGCCGAGGTCGGCTGACGGGGCCGGGGCGGCACGGTCCAGGCGCTTGACGCTGATCCGGTCTCCCTCGACCGTCACCTCCACCGGCGAGCGCCACCCGCCGTCGGCGGTGCGCCGTGCCGGGAGCGGGTACAGCACCGCATCCCGCTTTTGCTCGACGCTCTCCGGCTCGGCAATCCGGGGCGCGAGCACGGCGAACGGAACCCGCTCGCCGCGCGCATCGATGATGCGCAGGTCCTCCAGGCTCGATTGCTGGACCCGCTCATAGGCGCCGGCCGGGAGGGGCAGCTGGACGAACGCGGCGGGGCTCTCAACGTGGATAGGCGCCGTGAATCGAAAGCCAACGTCCTTTCCGCAGGCCGGCGCAACGCCGAGCAGGGCGGCGCATAGCAGCCTCGGCACCCAGTGGCCATTACGTCGCCTCATGTGACTCTTCTTTCGACGGCAGTGGCGCCACGTAACCGATGATCAGCATCAGCACGCCAACGCCGATAAAAGAGATGATCCGCGTGACGGTGCCGGTGCCCGCTTGGTCCACGAGCAGCAGCTTGAGCACGACGGCGGCGAGGAGGGTCGCGCCCACCATCCAAGGACCTCGGGCCGCCCGGCGCGCTGAAACCCACATCACGACCAGGGAGGTGACGGTCCAAGCCAACGTGACTGCGGTCTGAACCGACGGCGAATTCAGCCAAGCGTCCAGCTGAAGCGGCACGCCGGCATAGTGGTAGAAGGCCCGCGCCAGCATGGCGTTGAGCCAGACGAAGCCGGCGGCGACAAGCGCGGCGACAGGCAAGCGAGGCGTCGCAGCCAGAACCGGGCGTGCGGCATCGCTGCGCATCCAGAGCCACGCGGCGAGCAGAGCCACGCCCACGCCAATGTCGAGCGGATTGACCAGCGGCACATGCGGCAACGGTTCCGCCGAGCCGTTGGAAGCGACGTTGGCGATGAACGTCCACACGAGGAGGCCCGCGGTGAGCACCGCCCCAGCGGCCGCCTGATAAGCCACCGGCGCTGCGCTCACGGGCCAGCGCCGCGCGCTCCTCGGCCTCGGGAGCCAGATCAGAAGTGCGGCGGGTCCGACCAGCCAACCCAGCCAGGCCCATGCACTCGACGAATCGCCCCAGCTCTCGGTCACGGCGCGGCCCTGCAAGGCGCCGAGACCCGCCAGCACCAGCACCCCGGTGGCATGGACCGCATCCCGCGGGAAGGGCCCCCAGATCGGAGCCGCGTGCCGCAACACGACAAGGTGGGTGAGGAGCGCCACCGGCCAAGCCCACCAGCCACCATTTTGCATCGGGCCGGTCAGTGTGGCTGCCGTCACGATCACGCCCAGTGCGTGGAGCGGCGCGTGGGCCATCGCCGGGACACCAATCCGCGACCAGCTCAAGCGAACCGTCAGGGCCGTGTAGACGAGCGCCATGACGCTAAATGTGGCGAGCCACGCCGCGAGCCTCATCGACTCGACCACGAACGCATCGATCTCGACCGCGGCGGCAAAGACCAGCCACGCCGTTCCCCACGCAATAAGAAGTGGCTCTGCCAAGTCCCCACTGTTAGGCGCCGGGCGCGGCTCCATCTCGGCCACGCCGGCCGGCTGCCGGGCGAATCGCTTGACGAAATATGCGGCGGCCAACGACGCGGCCGCGGCCATCACGCCGTTGAAGAAGATCGGGTTGAACAGACTGGTAGGCGCCCCGAAGCGGTCCCGCGCAACCAGCATGGCGCCGCCGGCGAGGAACAGCAAGACATAGCCAAACCCGCGCGAGATCCGGCGATGCTGCCGAAAGCCGAGCCACACGAGGCCGGCGCCCTCGAGCGCCCACGCGCCGGCCGTGCTCCGCGCGTCGAACGCAAACGGAATGACCAGGGTGAGGAACACGGTGCCGATGGCCAGGCTCGCTTCGAACGCAAGCGCCATGCGCGGTCGCGACCGTATCCAGGTGGCGACCCACACGTAGAAGCCGGCGAGCACCAACGCGGAGATGGCGCTGCCGTACTCGGTCTCCCTGACCAGCCCATACTGGAGCGCGAAAGCGATGGTCGGCAGGCCGAACAGCAGACTGCCGTTGATCCAGGCGCCGCTTCTCGTCTCATCCGCCTCCACGCCGCCGCGCTCGCGCACCGGCATCAGGGTAATGGCGATGAACAGCAGGAAGAACGCGATCAGGAAGGCCTGACTCGTCGCGTAGTGCTCGCTCCGGTATTGGAGCACTCCCCAGGCTGTCCCGACGACGAACGTGGCGAAGAAGCCGATCAGGTTGAGGGCGCGCCAGGTGCGGCGCCAAGCCACCGCGGCAATCCCGAGATCCAGCACCAGGTAGTAGGCGAAGAGCGCCCCATAGTTGCCGGTGCCCGTGGAAACGAGCAGGGGGGTCGCGAAACCGCCGAGCGCGCCGATGACCGCCAGGGCTGGGGCGTCCTGCAGCACGGCGAGCGCGGCGGAAAGCGCGGCGACCACCACCATCAGCACGAACACCGGAGCCACCGCGAGCACGCCGTAGAGCTTGAACGCCACGAAAAGCGTTAGGTAGAGCACGGCGACGGCGCCGCCTTGGAGAACCTGGGCATAACCGGGCCGCCTATGTCGCAGCCGCCACCCGAGCAGCAGCAGCGCGATCGCCGCGGCCGCGATGATCGCAAGACGGACCTCGACGGGGACGCGGACGTGCTCGCTGGCGAACTTGGCCAGGAACGCGAGGCCGATGAACAGGATACCGACGCCAACCTTGACGATGGTATTGCCGCCGAGGAGCCAGCGCTGGGCCGGCGCGAACAGCTGGAAGTCGGACGGTGAGGCGGGTGACGAAGACGGAGCGGCTCCAGGCGAGGCTGGTGCCGCGGCCGGCCGGCTCGATCTGCCTGCGGCCGGCGGAATCGCGGCTTCTTTCGCCGGCTCCGCGATCGGCAGCGGCGCCGGTACGTCCACGACTTGGTCGGCGACCGAAGTCGAAGGCTCCTTGATCGGGCCCGGCGTCGGGGCGACCTCTCCCGCCTCGGCGGGCACCGGCCGCTCGGCCTCCAGCTTC
Organism: Gemmatimonadota bacterium; assembly: GCA_039933355.1. Lineage (GTDB taxonomy): Bacteria > Gemmatimonadota > Gemmatimonadetes > Gemmatimonadales > GWC2-71-9 > SHZU01. Next base: position 14,873 of record JBDTOH010000067.1, read on the forward strand.
TTGAGCGACGCTTCGAGGGCCGCGATCCCTCGCTGCTGCCGGACCGAGCGCAACAAGAGCCAGCCGAGCGCGGCACCGCCCACTGCGCCGAAGCCGTCGCTCGCCGCCGCACCGACCATACCCCCGATGATCATGGCAATGAGAACCGACACGTTCACCTCTTAGCTGACTGCGGGCGAGGGTGCGGCCTCAGGAACAGTATTCGTCGAGCTGGTCCAGCCCGATCAGCACGTCGCGGGGCTTGCTGCCGTCGGGCGGACCTAACACACCCGCGAAATGGAGCTGGTCGATGATTCGCGCGGCGCGACCGTAGCCGATTTTGAGCCGGCGCTGGAGCAGCGAGGTCGAGCCGCCCTGATTCTGGACGCAGACCTCGGCGGCCTCGCGGAAGAGGGTGTCGCGGTCGGCGACCTGGTCCTCGCCGCCGGGACCGTCATCCTCGGATTCCTGGGTCCGCATGAGCTCGATGATGTCCGGTTCCCGTGCCGGATCGGCGGTGGGCTTTGCCGCCATCTTGGCCCGGCGGTCCCGGAACCATTCCATCAGCGACTCGCTCTCCTCGGTCGTGATGAAGGCTCCCTGAATCCGCTGCGGTTCACTCTTCCCCGGGGGCAAGAACAGCATGTCGCCGTTGCCTAACAGCGCTTCGGCGCCGTTCTGGTCGAGGATCGTGCGGCTGTCTACCTTGGAGGCGACCCGGAAGCTGATGCGGCTCGGAAAGTTTGCCTTGATGAGGCCGGTCAGCACGTTCACCGACGGCCGCTGCGTCGCCAGGATCAGGTGGATCCCGATCGCTCGGGCCTTCTGCGCCAGCATCGCGAGCGGCGTCTCGACCTCAGCGGCGACCGTCATCATCAGGTCGGCAAGCTCGTCGACGATGATGACGACGTAGGGAAGAATCCCTTCGGTGTACTCGACGGCCTGTGGCGGCTCGGGCGGCGTGGTCTCACCTTGCGCACTGATCGTCGCGAGGGTGCTCGGAGGCTTGGGCGGATTCCGGAGCGGCTTCTTCTCTTCGACCTTGCGGTTGAAGTCCGCGATGTTGCGGGCGCCGTTGGCGTGGAGCAGCTCGTACCGGTGGTTCATCT
>JBDTOH010000068.1:0-15779 GCA_039933355.1 Gemmatimonadota bacterium
CCCGCGACGCCTTCCTCTACGCCTCGTCACTCACAGCGCCCTGGTGGAAGTCGCTCTGGTCCGATCCCGCCTTTCAGCGGCTCGCAAGAGAGATGGGCGTGCGGGTAGGAGGTACGGGACCGGGGACCGGGATTTACGCCGCGATCGGGCGCCCGAGACATCCGGAGTAGATCTCTTGCTCTCGGTCCCAGGCCCCCTGTCCCCTATCCCCTCATCACCCTCTCCACTTCCTCCACCGTCCGCGGTGCCGCACCCGACAACAGCTCGTAGCCGTTAGGCGTCACCAGCACGTCGTCCTCGATCCGGACGCCGAGCTTCTCTTCGGGGAGATAGATCCCGGGCTCGACCGTAAATGTCATCCCGGCCACGAGCGGGCCGTTGGTGTTGACGTCGTGCACCTCCATCCCGATGTGATGGCAGCAGCCGTGGATGTAAAACTTCTCGCAGCTCTGCGAGCCGCAAAGACCGTTCGAGTGGCTCTGGATGTACGCCACGCTGATCTGGTGAAGGCGTAGGAGGGTCATGCCTGGGCGGATGCTGTCCATCACCGCCTGCTGCGCCCCCAGCACCAGGTTGTAGATCGCCTTCTGCCGATCGGTGAACATGCCCGATGCGGGGATCGTCCGGGTCACGTCGGCCGCGTAGTACCCGTACTCGGCGGCCATGTCCATGACGATGAGATCGCCCGCCGCGGTCCTGGCGCGGTTCTTATCGTAGTGGAGCGTGGTTCCGTTGATTCCCGCGCCGACGATGCTCGGGTACGCAAGCCGCTCGGCGCCGAGCCTCCGGAACGTCATCTCGGCGACCGCTTCGATCTCGTACTCGTAGATACCGGGCTTTGCCGTCTTCATCGCCGCGACATGACCCTCCGCCGAGATCTGAGCAGCCTTTCGAATCCGGGCGATCTCGTCCTGGTCCTTGACCTGCCGGAGCGCCGCGAGGTGCGGCAGGAGATCCTTCGCCTTCACCGTCTTGAGGCTGAGAATCCGGTGGAGAACCTCGAGCTGTCCGTGCCGAGCGTCCTCCTTGAAGAAGAGACCGCCGTCCATGGCGGGCGAACCGCCGTCGGTCACCATCGTCTGAAGCGCCTGCTCCGCGTCCTTGGCGGGCCGGATGTTCGCCTCGGGTATGCCGGTCAGGCGCGCCGCTTCCGCCCCCGGACCGAGCTGCGGACCGGTCCACCGCTCTTGCACCGGATTCCGAGCGGGGAGGTAGAGATAGACCTCGCCCGCCCCGCGCTCTTTCGCGACCAGGATCAACCAGCTGCCGGGCGCTTCGAGGCCGGTCAGGTAGAAGAAGTCGCTGTCTTCGCGGTAGTCGCTGTCCTGCGGGTGCTCGGAGTCGGGGGGATCATCGCTCCGCTCCTCCATCGAACGGATCACCGCGACCCCGGAACCCATTCGGGCCATCAGAGCGGCCCGGCGGGCTTGAAGTCGGTCCACGGGCACGGCCCCTGCCGGCGAGCCGACCTGAGCGGAGGCACCGAGGGGTCTCAGCATGAAAAGGGCAACTACGAAGCCGAGGGTCGAGACTCGATTGAGCGTGCGATACGACATGGAAGTCCTTGTGGTGATTAGCGAAGGGCACCCCGCGACTGGTTCCCGATGTCCCTACGGACGGCGGCCCGGCACGGTGCCGCGGCGCCCACGCCGGCCGGCCATCCGCCGGCCCCATTCCCTCCCGGCTGACCGAGCGATATGTTAGGGGCTGTGAGGCACTTGAGCGCCCGGTGGGATATCCCTGCCGGGCCAGCTTCTTTTTGCCCGGTGAAGTTCATGATCAAAGAGACCCAAGAGCGGCTCGGGAAGGAAATCGAGGCCCTCACACGCGAGCTGAACATAACGTTGCCGCAGGCTATCGCGACGGCCGTGGCGATGGGCGACCTGCGCGAGAACTCCGAGTACAAAGCGGCGCTCGAGCGGCAGCAACTGGTGCAGGCCCGGCTCGGCCAGCTCCATCATCGGTTGGAGCAGGTGAGTCAACTCGTCGGCACCGAGTCGCCGACCGACCGGGTCGGGCTCGGCTCCAAGGTCACGGTCATCGATTCCACCACGGACGAGGTCGAGACCTATACGCTCGTCCTGGCCGAAATGATGGATCTCGATGCCGGCCACATCTCGCTCGCCTCGCCGCTCGGCCGTGCGTTGCTGGACCGCAAGGTGGGCGAAACGGTCACCCTGCGGCTGCCGATGATGATCCGCAAGATCAAGATCACCAAGCTCCTCACGATCCACGACCAGGGGTGACATGGAGCTTCCTTCGAAGCGGCTACTCGTCGTAGGCGATCGGGTTCTGATCAGCGCTGAAGACGGCGAGGAGCGGACGAAAGTCGGTCTCTACCTCCCGGCGACCGCGGTCGATACCCAGCCGGTGCAGCAGGGCCTCATCGTGGCGACCGGGCCGGGCGACCCGATGCCGGACGCGTCCAGCTTCGACGAAGAGCCCTGGAAGATCGGCGAGAAGACCCCCCGCTTCCGCCCGATGCAGGCGAGGGTCGGCGACCACGCGATCTTCTTTCGGAAGGCCGCGGTCGAGATCACGTTCGAGGAAAAGAAATATCTCGTGGTGCCGCAGGGTGCGATCCTCGTGTTGGTGCGGGATGATTTGCGGATCTAGACAGCCCCACACCTCTCGCTCGCGGCTCCTGCCGCTTCTCCTGCTGGCCCCGCCGTCGCTCGCCGCTCAGACGCCGGCCTATACACCGCACCGGGTATACGACACCCACGCCAAGAAGTTCATCGATTTCGAGATGATGACGGCGAAGCTGGCGGCGGCGGACGTCGTCTTCGTCGGCGAAGAGCACGACGATCCGCCCACCCACCGGATGGAGCACGCGTTGCTCGAGGGGATCGCGAGGCGCCGGGACGCGGTCCTCGCCCTCGAGATGTTCGAGCGCGATACCCAAGGCGCGCTCGACGCCTATCTCGCGGGAACGACAGACGAGGCCGATTTTCTCGCCGGGGCGCGGCCCTGGCCCCGATACGTCACCGACTACCGGGCGCTCGTCGAGCTGGCAAAGGAGCGGAAGTGGCCGGTAGTGGCCGCCGATGTACCCCGCCGGTTTGCGTCGATGGTCGCGCGAGGAGGATTGGCGGCGCTCGACTCGCTCGCCGACACGTCGCGCACTCAGGTGGCCCGCGAGATCGACTGTCCCGATGACGACTACGCCAAGCGGTTCCGGAAGGAAATGGACGGGATGCAGGGTCATGGAGGCGCCCCCGCGAGTCCCGAGGACACAAAAGCCCGGATCGAGCGGATGTACACCGCGCAGTGCGTCAAAGACGAGACCATGGCCGAATCGGTCGCGCGTGTATGGGAGCCTGGACGTTTGATCGTCCACTTCAACGGCTCGTTTCACAGCGATTTCGGCCTGGGCGCCGCCGCACGAGTCAAACGAAGGCTGCCGAACGCTCGTGTCGTCGTGGTGAGCATGGTTCCCACCCCGGACCTTGACCAGCTCGACCCACGAGGCGACGATCGTAAGCGGGCCGACTACCTGCTCTATGTCCTCAAACTGGCTACCGCCTCCCCCGCCCCCCACTGAGCCCCCGCTGCCCCCGGCGCGGGTCATCTTCTCGCGGGCGCTCCGGCTTCGCTGCCCGCTCTGCGGGGGCCGCCCGATCTTTCTCACCTGGTTCAAGCTCTGCGCATCGTGCCCGGTCTGCGGTTTTCATCTCGATCGCGACGAGCCGGGCTACTGGCTCGGGAGCTACACGATCAACCTGTTCGTCACCGAAACCGCGTTCGCGGTGTTTTTCGTGGCCGGGATGTTCGCCACGTGGCCTAACGTGCCGTGGAATCCGCTGTTGTATCTGTCGGCCCTCGTCAACATCGTCGTTCCGTTCCTGATCTTTCCGCACACGAAGACGCTGTACCTGGCGATCGATCTGGCGTTCCGGCCGCCGGAGCCTCCGGATCTCGCCACGCCGGCCGAGCCGTCGCTGGTGACGCCGCGACGGCCCAAGTCGGGCTAGTTCTCGTCAGGCACCGGTTGTCTGCACCGCCGGCTTCCGCCGCATGAACTTCTTTGCCACGAACGCGCCCGCGATCAGGAGCACTGCGAGCGGAACCAGGCCGCCCGCGATCTCGATGCCCGACGCGACCACGGTGACCCCGTTCCGCCACGAGTGCTTCACCGCCTCGACGATCACGTTGGAGCCGGGGTTGCCGACGATCGGCGCCGGCTCGGAGATCGTGACGGTCAAGGTGCTGATCGCACTTTGGGTCTTGAGGAATCGGATCCGGCCATCATAACGCTCGATCTCCTCGCGCACTCGCGCCAGCTCGCGCTCGACGCTGAGGACGTCGTCGAGCTTCCCGGTCCGGGTCGCGAGCAGGGTGATCAGGCGTTCCTCGAGCCGCCGAGCGTTCGACATCCGGGCCGCCACATCGACGTACTCCTCGCCGACGTCCTGCGCAGCCGTGGTCGCCGTGAGCACCTTGCCCACCTGGCGGAGGCCTTCGACCGCGTGATCATAACGTTCGGCCGGGACTTTGATCTCGAGCGTGGCGGTGCGGTGTTCTTTCGTTCCGGTCTGAATCGCCGTATTGGCGAGATAGCCGCCTGCTTCGACTGCGAGGCGTGAGACGACCGCGATCGCCTTCTCGAGCGTATCGACTTCGATCGAGACCTGTCCGGTACGGATGATCATGGTGGTCCCACCGGGCAGGATTCCGGTGCCGCCTTGGCTTGCGCTGTCACGCGCCGCACCGAAGCGAAACCCCGGGGCAGCTTGGTCTGTCGCACCGGCCACCAATCGGCTCGCGTCCATCGTCGCCGGAGGGGCTGGCTTGCCGGCGGCTACTTCGGCCGGGGCATATCCGCGTGTCGAGCTCTCTCTTACCGCCGTGTCCGTACCGCAAGCAATGATGCTAAGTGCTACCGAGATCAAGAGAAGACCCACGATCCGCCGCGCCATACCGCCTCCGAATGTTGTGAGAGAACGGGCGGGGAGATGCGGGTGGGGTGGATTGTTGCACAGCGGGCCACCCACGCTGTCAAAGAGGAGCCCACTCGGCTGTCATCCCCAGGAGCGGAGCGACAAGGGATCTACTCTGCGGCGCTCGGACACCGCGAAGTAGCTCCCTCCTGCGCTCGGGATGACCCGTGGAATCAGGGCGTCGTTTTGAGCCCGCAGCTCCCATCCGCGGCGCGAACCGTCGGGTACTTGATCCCGAGCTGATCGAGATAGGTCGGGTACCGCTTGGGATCGTAGTAGAACGGCCGCATCTGCTCGCGATACTTGGCCAGGATATTGGTGTTGAGCTCGATCGCGGGGCGGTCGTCGGGGCGAATCAAGGGCTCATATTTCTGGTCTTTCGTCTGCACGTTCCGAAAGTAGTCCCACGCATCAGTGATCAGCTGCGGGGTGAGCAGCAGGTCGAGCATCGTCATCGCCATCGCCTTGGCGCCCGCGGTCGCGCCTTTGTGGGCGACCGGCGTCGCCATTGCGATTGCGTCGGTCCAGTTGTGGCCCGGGAGCCCCGGAATATTCGAGGGAAATCGGAGGGTGACCGTCGGGACGTTCCAGCTCACGTCGCCGATATCGTCGGAGCCGCCGCCCTTCTTATCCTCTTCCTTGATCGGGGTCTTGAGCAAATCCGGAACGGTGTCGAGGCCCTTGATCTTGGGCGCCTTGATCTCGGTCTGGAGCGCCTTGGCGAACCGCTGGTCGTCATCGGTCCACTTCGGCATGCCGACCCGTTCGATGTTCGCCTGCATCGCGACGGCGACGGCCTTGTTGTAGTGGCCCGGCCAGGCCGAGCCTAACATGCGAACCGGCTCGAGGGTGGTGCCGGTCATCAGGGCGGCACCGGCCGCCATGGAGTCGCCGATCGCCCACATCGCCTTGATGTTCTTGTAGTCGAGCTCGCGGAAGTAGTACCAGACCGAGGCGGTCTGGGGTACTACGTTAGGCTGGTCCCCGCCGTCGCGGATGACGTAGTGGGACCGCTGGGGAAGCCGGAGATGTTCCCGGCGGAAGTTCCAGCCGACGTCCATCAGCTCGACCGCGTCGAGCGCGCTCCGCCCGCGCCACGGCGCGCCGGCCGCATGAGCCGAAGTGCCCCGGAACGTGTAGAGCAGCGAGACGAGCCCGGTGCCGTCGGGTGAGCCCCAGTTGGTGCCGAAGCTGCCGCTGACATGGCTGAACAGGCTCACGTCGACGTCCCGAAACAACCCCGCCCGCACATAGTACGCCTTGGTGCCGATCAGCTCCTCGGCGACGCCGGGCCAGATCTTGATGGTGCCCGGAAGGTGATCCCGTTCCATGAGCTTCTTCACGGCGAGCGCCGCGGTGATGTTGACCGCCTGCCCCGAGTTATGGCCTTCTCCATGGCCCGGAGCACCCGGCACGAGGGGCGCCCGGCAGGCGACCCCGGGCTGCTGCGAGGCCTGAGGGATTCCGTCGATGTCCGATCCTAACGCGATGACCGGCTTCCCCGACCCCCACGTCGCGACCCACGCGGTCGGAATGCCGGCGTAGCCTTCTTCGACGGTGAAGCCTTCGCTCTTGAGCAGATTCACCAGGAACTTCGACGTCTCGATCTCCTGAAAGCCGAGCTCGCCGAAGCTGAAGATCTGGTCGACGGTCTGTTGCGTGAACCGGGCCCGCGACTCGACGTCCGCCAGGACCTCGGTCTTCAGCTTGTCGAGGCGCGGGTCGGGTTTTACGGCCTTGGCGGCCTTGCCCTGTTGGGCGCCCGCCGCAGGAGCCAGCGCGGTGAGCAGCAGGAGCGTCAGTGATTTCCGCATCGGTCACCTCGGAGAAATCGTTAGGGCGTGCCCTTCGACCCGCAGCTCCCGTCCGCAGCGCGGACCGTCGGATAGCGAACGCCGAGCTGCTCCAGATAGGTCGAGTACCGGCTGGGATCGTAGTAATAACTCCGCATCTGGTCGCGGTATTTCCCGAGGATCGGAGCGTTGAGCTCGATGGCCGGCTGATCGTCGGGGCGGAGTAAGGACTCGTACTTCACGTCTTTCGTCTGCACGTTCCGGTAGTAATCCCATGCGGCGGTCACCAAGCCCGGCGTCAGCAGAACGTCGAGGAGCGTGGCTCCGAGCGCTTTGGCGCCCGCCGTCGCGCCTTTGTGCGCGATCGGCGTGGCCATGGCGATCGCATCGGCCCAGTTGTGGCCCGGCGTGCCCGGCACGTTTGACGGGTAGAAGAGCTGCGCGGTCGGCACCGCCCACGACACGTCGCCGATGTCGTCGGAACCGCCGCCTTTGCGATCGTCGTCCTTGGGCGGAGCGGAGAGCCCCTTCACCGTCGTCGTGAGACCTTCCTCCTTGACCTTGAGCTCCTTCTGAATCGCCTTGGCAAAGCTCACGTCGTCGTCCGACCACTTGGGCATTCCCACCCGGGTGATGTTCGCCGCGAGCGCCTCGGCGACGGGGCGGTTGAAGTGGGGCGGCCACGCGGCGCCCATGACCCGTTCGGCGGCGAGCTGGGTGCCGGTCATCATCGCAGCGCCCTGGGCAACCGAGTCGGCGACGGCCCAGAGGCCCTTGATCTTGGGATAGTCGAGCTCGCGGAAGAAGTACCAGACCGAAGCGGTCGAGGGAACGACGTTAGGTTGGTCGCCGCCGTCTCGGATCACATAGTGCGAGCGCTGGGTGAGCGGCAGGTGCTCGCGGCGGAAGTTCCAGCCGATGTCCATCAGCTCGACCGCGTCGAGCGCGCTCCGGCCCCGCCATGGAGCTCCGGCGGCATGGGCCGACGTCCCCCGAAAGGAATAGAGCACCGAGACGAGCCCGCTGTACTCGTCGGGCGCGCCCCACGGCGTCTCGAACCGGTCGTTGACATGGGTGAAGAAGCTGATGTCCACGTCCTTGAACAGCCCCGCCCGAACGAAGAACGCTTTGGTGCCGAGTTGCTCCTCGGCGACACCGGGCCAGATCTTGAGGGTGCCCGGAAGGTGGTCCCGCTCCATGATCCGCTTGACCGCGAGCGCCGCGGTGATGTTCACGGCCTGGCCCGAGTTGTGTCCCTCGCCGTGCCCGGGCGCGCCCGGAATCATCGGCCGGCGGCAGGCGACGCCGGGCATCTGCGACGCCTGGGGGATCCCGTCGATGTCCGAGCCTAACGCGATGACGGGCTTGCCGGACCCCCAGGTCGCGACCCAGGCGGTTGGAATGCCGGCATAGCGCTCTTCGACGGTGAAACCCTCTTTCCGGAGCAGCTCGACCAGGTACTTCGACGTCTCGATCTCTTGAAAGCCAAGCTCACCAAAGCTGAAGATCTGATCGACCACCTGCTGGGTGAACTTGGCCCGGGAGTCGATGTCGGCGAGCGCTTCCACCTTGAGCTTCTCGAGCCGCGGGTCGGGCTTGACGGGTTTCTGCTGGGCGGCGAGCGCCGGAAAACCCGCAACCATCGCAACCGAAACCCAGAGCAAACGACTCATCGCAATCCTTTAACGCAGGGGAAGACCTCAACCACACTATTCCCGATTCCCGATTCCTCGAACCCCCAACCCCTAAGCCCTACTGCTGTGCCCTTCTCTCCACCAGCGTCATGATCGAATACACCGCACACGTCTCCGCATTCTGATTGGTAACCTCTACATCCCACTCCACGACGCCCTGCGGCACGCCGTCCGGCGGGGTGTCCTTGGTCGTCTTTTCTTTGCAGGTGAAGCGCACCTGGATCGTGTCGCCGGGGAACACCGGCTTCGTGAAGCGGAGCGCCTCGAGACCGTAGTTGGCGAGCACCGGCCCCTTGGGCGGGTAGACGAACAATCCCGCCGCGGCCGAGAGGACAAAGTAGCCGTGTGCGACCCGCTTCCCGAAGATCGAGTCCTTGGCGGCAATCTCGTCGGTGTGGGCGTAGAAGTAGTCACCCGAAATTCCCGCAAAATTGACGACGTCGGCTTCGGTGACCGTGCGGCGGTGCGTGAAGAGCGTGTCGCCGATCTTGATCTCGTCGTAGTACTTGCTGAACGGGTGGGCGACATCGGTATGGGTCGCCGCGCCCTTGAGCCACCGATGCGTGATCGCGGTGAGCGTTGTCGGGTGGCCTTGAATCGCGGTCCGCTGCATGTAGTGGAACACGCTCCGAATCCCGCCCATCTCCTCGCCGCCGCCCGCCCGGCCCGGCCCGCCGTGCACGAGGTGCGGCATCGGCGATCCGTGGCCGGTCGACTCCTTGGCCGAGCTGCGGTTCACGAACATGAGACGGCCGTGATAGCTCGCGGTCCCGAGCGCGATCTCGCACGCGAACGAGTCGTCATTGGTGAACACCGAGCCGACCAGACTTCCCTTCCCGCGCTTCGTGAGCTCGATGGCCTCCTCCGTGCTTCGATACGGCATCACCGTGCTCACCGGCCCGAACGCCTCGATATCGTGGACCTCCGACCGGTTGAGCGGGTCTCGGCAGAGCAGCAACATCGGTGGGAAGAAAGCACCCTTCGTGGAATCGGCTCCGACGACTTTGAAGTCGTCCATGTTGCCGAACACGACTTCCGCCGCCCCGTCCCGCCGGATCGCGTCGACGCTCTTGCGGACTTCGGCAACCTGGTCGCGGCTCGCGAGCGGGCCCATCCGGACCCCGTCGGCCGCGGGATCGCCTAACGTCGACCCGGCGAGCCGCTTGCTGATGGCCTGGACCGCCTGATCGACCAGCCCGGCCGGCACCATCGCCCGGCGAATCGCGGTGCAGCGCTGGCCCGCCTTCAAGGTCATCTCCCGCGCGACCTCTTTGATGAAGAGATCGAACTCCTCGGTGCCGGGCACCGCGTCAGGGCCGAGGAGGCAGAAGTTGAGCGAGTCGGCCTCCATGTTGAAGCGGACCGACTCCTCGATCACCTTGGGATGGGCCTTGAGCTTGCGGCCGGTCGCGGCCGAGCCGGTGAAGGTGACGACGTCCTGGGACATCAGGTGGTCGAAGAGATCGCCGACGCTGCCGACGATCAGCTGCAACGCCCCTTCGGGAAGGATCTTCGAGGCGATCATCGCGCGGACCACCGCCTCGGTCAGATAGGAGGTCGACGTCGCGGGCTTGATGATGGCCGGCATCCCGGCGAGCAATGTAGGAGCGAGCTTCTCGAGCATGCCCCAGCTCGGAAAGTTGAACGCGTTGATGTGAACGGCTACGCCCTCGAGCGGCACGCAGATGTGGTGGCCGACGAAGGTTCCGCCTTTCGCCAGCATCTCGAGGTTCCCGTCGATCTGGAACGGCTCGTCGGGCAGCTCGCGGCGGCCCTTGCTCGCGTAGGTGAACAGCGTCCCGATCCCGCCCTCGATGTCCACCCACGAGTCCGATTTGGTGGCGCCGGTCGCGGCCGAGAGGGCGTAGAACTCGTCCTTCCGCTCCATCAGGTATTGCGCCATAGCCTTGAGCATGCGGGCGCGCTCATGGAAGGTCATCCGCCGCAGCGGCGGTCCGCCGACTCGGCGGCCGTACTCGAGCATGCCTTTGAAATCGAGCCCGGTGCTGGACGCTTCGGCGACCGGCTCCCCGGTCACGGCGTTGGTGAGCGTCGCGACTTTGCCCGAGGCTTCGACCCACTGCCCCTGGGCGTAACTGGCCAATTTCTTCACGCCAATCTCCTTGGAACCGGGCCGAAGCCCGCTGTGACTCTGGGCTGGGGTCGCGCTTGGCGCGGGAACGAGCGGACGAGGGCGCGCCCGCCTCGAGCGTCGCGCCCTGGCTTAGCACCCGCGACCCGACCGTCCGATCCTACCCGGAAATCGGCGAGTCGGGCCTTCAATCTAAGCGGGCAACCCCACCCTCGCGGCAGATTTCGCCCGCGGGCGCCCGGCGATCGTCACCGGGGTTCGTACGAGCCGAGGAAGGGGCGCGGCTCTGGAGAGGAATGCGGAACCGGCCGCGAGCGGAAGCCGATACGTGCGGTTCGCCGCTCGCGCCGATCCGGAACCACCGACCGGACCCTACTTCACGAACGTGATGTACCCTGCCTGATTGGTCACTGCGCCGATCTTGCCCTGGTCGCTGAAGGCAACCCCGCGCGGCTCACCACCCACCACCAGCGTGCCGACGACCTTCCGCTTCTGAGAACAATGATCTGAACTTTGCCGTCGACCGGAAGGGTGATCCACACCTCGTTGTCGTCGGCGCTGACACCAACTCCGAAGCCAACGCCTCCGATCGGGATCTGCGGTCCCGTTGACCGTTTCTCAGGTTGATGTCGCTCATGTAGCCGCCCTGATTCGCGACGAAAAGGTGAGCGTCATCCGGGCGCTGGTCACTGGAACAGCGGACGACGCCGTCCATGGCGGCAATGCCGTCTCCGGTGCAATATATCCGGACAAATGAGGAACCGGATCGCCGCTTCGTCGGAGCGGCGCGATCCATCACCAGCTTAGCCGCGCAGGGCGTCAATGAGTATGCAGAGGGGCTCGGCCCCAGTATCCCCGGTCTCCGGTACCGGCCTGACGTGGGCTCGAAGCGCCTTGCTCGTGGTTGCCGGTGTGATCGCGCTCATGGGCTCAGCGGTCGCCCAGCGCGTGGCGATCCGCGCGGGCACGGTCGTCGATCCAGCCGCCGGACGGACTGGGGGACCGCAGGTGATCGTCGTCGATAGCGGGCGGATCGTCGCCGCCGGACCCGACGTGACCATTCCCCCCGGGGCGACGGTCATCGACCTGTCCGACATGGTGGTCATGCCGGGACTCTTCGACGCTCATACTCACCTCACGGCCGCGTACGATCCGGCGGTGACCAAGCTCCGCGAGTATACCATCGCCGTCTCGACCGCCGAGCGGGCGCTTCAGGGCGTCGTGAACGGGTGGGAGATGCTGAGCACAGGCTTTACCACGGTGCGAGACCTCGGCAATGCCGGCAACTATGCGGATGCCGCGCTCGCGACTTTTTTCGGGAACGGAGATGGGCGGAGGGCGGCGATCTACGGCAGCGCCGTGCTGAGCGGCCTAACGTTGTACGGACACCGGCCCGTGGGTCCCACGATCGTCTACGCGGGCAAGATCATCTCCCCTTTCGGAGGCCAGTTTCAGCTCTCACCGGAGCAGGAGGATATCGGCCGCCAGGACTACATCTACGCCGACACCCGCGACCAGCTGCGCGAGGCGGTCCGCCACAACATTCACTACGGCGCAACCTGGATCAAGCTCACGGTGGACGACTATCCCTATCACTACTCGGCCGATGACATCCGATTCGTCGTGGCGGAGGCGGCGCTCGCCGGTGTTCGGGTCACGACCCATTGCGTGACCGACGCGGGCGCACGGGCCGCCATCGAGGCCGGCGTCGCGTCGATCGAGCACGGATACGCGATGAGCGACGAGACCCTCGCGCTCGCGAAGAAACAGGGCGTCGTCCTGGTGGGGACCGAACCCGCCGGAACGTGGATCACGCGATTCGGGAAGACCGACGAGGACGCTCGGATTGTGGATCGGCTCCGCCGAGCGTACCGCATCGGCACGCAGCTCGTATTTGGATCGGATATCGTCCGAGCGCCGCCGGGTTATTCTCGCGGCGACGTCTCCCTCTCGGTCATCGATAGCTGGGTCGAAGCCGGAATCCCGGCCGCTGATATTCTCCGCGCCATGACGACCAGCGCGGCGGCACTGCTCGGCATGGAGCATCAGCGCGGGGCGATCAAGCCGGGTTACGCCGCCGACATCATCGCGACCCGCGCGAGCCCGCTCGCCGACATCAACAACTTGAAGCAGGTCGTGTTCGTGATGAAGGGCGGAGTGGTGTTCCGATCGGACCCGGCGAAGTCGATCCCTCGCTGACGCGCCGGGATGACATCGAGGTGGAAGGCTACGCTCCGGGTGACACCGAGCCGGCCAGCGCGGCCATGAACTGTTTGGCCCGCTCGCCGGCGTTCCCCGGCGACCGCGGCCCGCCGATTGTCGGATCCGGGGCGATGTCCAGCAGCACGAACGTCGGCCCGGTCTCCGCGAGCCGGGTCGGCAGCTCCGCGGTCCACCGGTCGAGATCCGAGTAGCGGTGAATCGACTCGAAGCCGGCGGCTCGCGCCATCATCGCAAAATCGACCCGGTCGGCGGCTCGGCGGCCGGCCGGCGCGCCCGGAGTCGGCTGCGCGCCGGTCACCTCGTACACGCCGTTATCGCACACGATCACCATCAGGTTCTCGGGCCGCTCGGCCGTGATCGTGACCAACGACCCCAGGTTCATCAGCATCGAGCCGTCTCCATTGAGAACGACGACCCTCCGATCGGGCCGGGCGAGCGCGAGGCCCAGGCCGACCGACGTCGCCTGCCCCATGCTCGAGGGAACCAGGACGAAGTCGAGCGGATGGAGCGGACCTAACGCCATCCACTCGCGAGCCGCACCCATGGTGGTGACGACGATGTCGGCTTCGGTCCTCGACGAGCGGAGGGCGGCCACGGCCGGTCCGAGCGCCATCCCGGTTCGGAGCATCTTCACGCCTTCCCTTCGGCGATGAGCACAGTGCCCGGTTTCCCCGCCGCCCGGCAGGCCATCAAGTGAGCGGCGATGGTATCGAACTGTTCCGGTTTGGTGATCAGCCGGTAGTCGATCTTCCAGGCGTCGAGGACCGGTTCGGTGAAGACCAGACAGGTATCGCCCGGAAGCGTGTCCTGATTGAGGTAGCTTCGGTACCCGATCACGCTCGGGATCGGAAGCTTCCAGTCGTGAAGCACGTTGCGGAGCGAATCGCCGGACTCGAAGAACCCGGTGCATTGAATCACCACGATCGGCCGCATGCCGCCCAAGTGGAGGCCCGCCGCCACCGCCCAGGTCTCGCCCTCCCGGCAGACCCGCACCAGGCGGACATTCGGCTTCTTCGCGATCGCCGATTCCCACTGGCCCACCGTGCTGTCGGGCACCGTGACGACGTGCGTGATGCCGAGCTGTTCGAAGAGATCGCTGATCTGCTCGCCGGTAAACATAATCCTAACGGTTCGCGGGAAGGTGATGGAGAACCTTCGAGCGAAACTCGCGGCCGCGCTCGGTGGCCGGCCCGGCGAAGAACGCGGCCGTCTCGCGGTCTTCGACGATCCGTCCCGAGTCCATGAAGAGCACCCGATCGGCCACTTCCGAAGCGAACGCCATCTCATGGGTCACGACTACCATTGTCATTCCATCCTCCGCGAGCGAGACCATAACGTCGAGCACCTCGCTGATCATCTCGGGGTCGAGCGCCGACGTCGGCTCGTCGAACAATATTGCAATAGGATCCATCGCGACTGCCCGGGCAAGGCCACCCGCTGCTGCTGCGCGCCCGAAAGCTCGGCCGGGAACTCTGCTGCCCGGTCCCCGAGACCGACCCGGTCGAGGAGCGCCATGGAGCGCTCGGTCGCTGTTCGACGGTCTCGCTTCAAGACGTCGGTCTGACCGAGGTTCAAGTTGACGAGCCCTGAGCGGTGCGGGAACAGCTCGAAGCTCTGAAAGACCATTCCAATCCGAGCCCGGAGCGCCGGCAGGTCGGTCCCGCACGCGTGGACCTGAAGGCCGTCCACGAAAATCTCGCCGACGTCGATCGGCTCGAGCCCGTTGACGCACCGGATCAGCGTGCTCTTTCCCGACCCGGAGGGCCGCACAAGACGACGACCTCACCCCGCTCGATCGACGCAGTGCAGCGATCGAGCGCCCGAAACTCGCCAAACCGCTTGGTGACCTCGCGGAGCTCGATTATCGCCATCGGCAGCAAGCCTCGGAGCCTGAGCCGGTCGGAGCGAGGGCGTCGGAGCCGAAAACGGGGACATCGACGAAGGTTAAACGCACACCCTCACCGTGTCACACCGGGGATTCCGATGCGAGTCTCGGGACGCCACCAAGATCGCGTTCTCTTGTTCCATCGGACGGCCACGGGCTTGACTTGCGATACCTCGGACTTCAATGTATAAGCATCGAACTTCGATGGGAGCACCGGAACTCATGCCCGCACCCACTCTCGACCTCCTCAAGGGTACGCTCGACCTCCTCATCCTCAAGACGCTGAGCTGGGGCCCCGCGCACGGATATGCGATCGCACGCTGGATCGAACAGCTCACCGGCGATGCGCTCCAGGTAGGCGAAGGCTCGCTCTATCCGGCGCTCCACCGCGTCGAGGAGCGCGACTGGGTCGAAAGCGAATGGAAGGTTTCGGCCCAGAACCGGCGGGCCAAGTTCTACCGCCTGACCAGCGCCGGGCGACAGCAGCTCAAGTCGGAAACGGCTCAGTGGGCCCATTTCGTGGACGCCGTCGCGAAGGTTCTCGCAGCTCCCCGCCAGCCTGCCCAGGAGGCATGATTTGAGCGGCTCGAGCTGGCGGCGCGCGTTGCGGTTCTTTCGTCCGGACCTGAAGCAGGACGTCGACGACAAGTTCGGGTTTCACCTTGAGATGCGAATCCGCGAGCTGATCGACCGCGGCATGGCCCCGGAGGCCGCGGGTGCCGCCGCCGAGCGGCGGTTCGGCGCGGTCGGGGAGGTGCGGACGAGCTGCCTCCAGATCGACGAGCGACGAAGCCGCCGGTCCAACCGCCGGGAGGCCTGGACGGATCTCCGGCAGGACCTGCTGGTCGGCGCGCGGGTGCTCCGGCGAGGTCCCGGCTTCACGCTCTCCGCGATCGCGCTCGTGGCGCTCGGTGTCTCGACGACGGCGACCATCGTGAGCGCGCTTCAGGGTATCCTGATCCGGCCATTGCCATATGCCGCCGCATCCGAGCCCGTCTCGGTGTATGCGCGCCGGCGCGGGTGGTCCGAAGGCGGAATCAACGTCTTGTATCTCGATTGGGCCGCGTGGCGCGAGCAGAATCGAACGTTCTCCAAGCTCGGCAAGGCGGCAAGGCGGCAAGGCGGCAAGGCGGCAAGGCGGCAAGGCGGCAA
>JBDTOH010000069.1:0-15732 GCA_039933355.1 Gemmatimonadota bacterium
TCCTCCGTTTCGCTTTACGCTCGACGCCACGCCCGAGACCGAGGCCGCCCGGCGCCGGCGGATTGACCGGTCGGATCAGTTAGGCACCGGCCATCAGTTCGCCCTGGCCTGGCTGAGCGACACCTTTCCCAGGATGGTGGCGATCCGGATCCTCCATCCGTCGCCCTACTACGACGACTCATACGCCGTGAATTCCGCGAACAACGGACCGTACGGCGACGCCATCATGCAGGAGCTGATTCCTTACCTCGAGTCACGGTTTCGCGTGATCGCGAAGCCGTACGCGCGGGTGCTGACGGGCGGATCGACCGGCGGGTGGGAAGCACTGGCTCTGCAGGTCTATCACCCGAAGTTCTATGGCGGCGTCTGGAGCCTCTATCCCGATCCGGTCGACTTTCGGCGCTACGAGCTCATGAACCTCTATGCCGACAGCAACGCATTCACGGTGGTGCGAAACCCGTGGATCTCGGTCGAACGACCTTCGGAGCGCCTCCGCGACGGTCAGCCGGTGGTGACGGTCCGCCAGGAGAATCAGCTGAATAACGTGAGGGGAAGCCGGCGACGCGGCGGCGAGAACTTCGCGATCTGGGAAGCCACCTACGGCCCGACCGACAAGGATGGATATCCCGCACCGATCTGGGATGACCGAACCGGTGCGATCAACGCCGACGTCGCTCGGTATTGGCGGGAGCACGACTACGACCTGCGCGACTACCTCGCCCGCAACTGGCCGAAGGTCGGGCCCGATCTCGTGGGAAAGATCCACATGGTTTGCGGGGACATGGACAACTACTACCTCAACCTCGCGGTCTACCTGCTCGAAGAATTCCTCACGAGCACGACTAAACCGGCGTATGGTGGATCGTTCCGATATGGGCGCCCGCTCAAGCAGCACGGGTGGCAGCCGATGTCAGGTGCGGACCTCGTCCGGGAGATGGCGGACCAGATCGCCCGCAACGCCCCTTCGGGGGAGGACGTCACCTCGTGGCGGCGCTGATCCTGGTCCGTATCCCTATTCATCGGGTTCCCGACCCGCAGTCGCTAGCCCGGCGTCCTCATCAACCGGTCCACCTCCCCATGTGCCGCGATCAGCCGCTCCACCTCGGCCGAGACCTCGGCCGCCAGGTCCAAATGTGTCGTCAGGGACTCGACCGTCGCCGAGCCCGCGTGGAGCCGGAGCAGATTGAGGCGGATAGTTTCGAGCGCGCCCACCGCTTCGCCGAGCTTGCCGTGGATCACCGCGCGGTCGGCCTTGAGATCGGCGAACTCGGCCGAGATCGCTGCGTCGCCGAGGCCGGAGAGGGCTTCCTGCAGCTCGTCATACCGCTTCCGCAGCGACTGTGCGTCGGCCTGGAGCCGGTGGAGCACTTGCGGGAGATCGCCTAACGCCTGGCGCGAGGCTTTCGGCAGGCTGTCGTAAAGCTGCTCGGCCGCCATGCCGAGCGACAGCTCGGTCGCGCGGTGGGTCATTGCGGGGCCGATCGCCTGGCGGCCGAGCAGTTTTCGCGCGATGGAGAAGGCGAGCTTGCCGATCCGACCCATCCAGACCTTCGCCCAGAACTCGGTGTCCACGTCGCGCCGGCGCTGAAGCAGCGCCAAATAACCGATCGAGCACGCGAGCGCGGCGGCGATCGCGAGGTTCAACAGGAAGAGCATCGGCACGCTGCCCACGCGGATCCCAAAGACGTCGAACCAGCCGATCATGAGAACGAGCCCGATTCCCGAGGCCGCTCCCGTTGTCTTCATCCCCACGCGCAACCACGACTCGATCCTCGAGGCGCCCCGGGACCGCTCGACAGCCAGCTCTTCGCGGGCTTGCTCGATCTCCGCGCCAAATGCAGGCCCGAGATCCGAATGGGAGAACCCGAGCCGCATCAGCCGGCGCGCCACGCTGACGAAATACCCGAGCGGGCCGAGAGTCATGCCGGCCAGCAGTGTGCCAAAACCCCACGCCGCGCTGTGCGTCGCGGCCGCCACCGCGGTGGCCCCAGTCACCAACGCGGTCCAGGAGAGCAGCGTGCCCGCGCTGTCGATTCGCCCGGTCCGTTTGACGAAGGCCCGGAGTGCGGCCGGAAGCTCCCGCCTTTGCTCCATGGCGACCCCGAGCTGTTCCGCCAAGGCCTCGGCGCTGGTCGGGCGGTGATCGGGGTCCTTGGTAAGGCAGCGATCGATCAGCAGCGCGAGCTTCCGCGGTACGGAGAGCCCTAACGCCGCCAGTGAGGGCGGTGGCTCGGTCACCTGCTTGGCGAGAATCTCCGTCGCGCTTCCGCCCTCGAACGGAAGCCGCCCCGAGAACATGTAGAAGGCGGTCACCCCGAGCCCATAGAGATCGCTGCGTGCGTCGATCACGCCGCCCAGAGCTTGCTCGGGACTCATGAACTCGGGCGTTCCCGAGATCCCATCGATACCGGCGAGGCCGGCCGCGGCCGCGATGCCGAAGTCGGCGACGAGAATTCGGCCGGTTGCGGTCTCGATCAGGATGTTGTCCGGCTTGACGTCCCGGTGCACCAATCCCTGTCCGTGCGCATAGGAGAGCGCCCAGGCGAGCTCGCGCAGCACGCGGGTGCCCTCCGAGCTCGCCATCGGTCCACGGGTCCTGACCCGCTCGGCGAGCGTGACGCCGTCCACGAAGGCCATGACATAGTAGACGAAGCCGGCGGTGTCGTCGACCGCGTGAATCGGGATGATGTTGGGATGTGAGAGCTTCGCGGCGAGCCGAGCTTCGCGGAGAAACCGCTCCCGGAGCGAGGGAATGGCGGCTCGTTCCGGAGGTAACAACTTGATCGCGACGAGCCGGTCCAGGTGGACTTCACGGGCGAGGTAGACGACCCCCATCCCGCCCCGGCCGAGCTCGCGGTCGATCGAGTACCGGCCCGCGAGCGCGAGCTGAAACGAGACGAAGAGCGGATCGAGCGCGCGGTCGTCCATGGAGGAAGGTAGGGGTACCCGGGGGCACCGGCAAATAGTCCGCTACTGCCGCTCGATCGCTCCACCCCCGAGCACCACGTACAGCGCAATGAGATTCTCCGCCTCCGCCCGCCGGAGCTGAAGCAACGTCTGCTCGGCCGCAAACAGGTTCCGCTCCGCGTCGAGCACTTCGAGGTAGCTGACGACTCCCTCGTTGTAGCGGATCCGCGCGAGCTCGGCGATCTGCCGCTGGGCCATTGTGCCCCGCTCCTGCGCCGCCACTTGTTCCGCGAGGTAGCGCCGTCCGGCGAGTGCGTCCGACACTTCCTGGAACGCGGTCTGAATAACCCGCTCGTAGCTCGCGATCGCGATGGTCTGGCGCGCCTTCGCGGCGATCAGATTGCCTTTGCTCCGGCCCAGGTTGAAGATCGGGACATTGAGCGACGGACCGAAGCTCCACGTTTTGCTGCCGCTGCTGATGAGATGCCCGAGCTCGGCCGAGGCGAAGCCCAGGCTGCCCGTCAGCGAGATCGACGGGAAGAACGCCGCCCGTGCGGCGCCGATATTGGCGTCGGCGGCCCGGAGCTGCTCCTCCGCGCCGATGATATCGGGCCGCGCAACCAGCAGCTCCGATGGCAGACCGGCGGCCAGCGTAATGGCGCTCGCCTGCCGCGCGAGTGGGAGCGCGTCAGGCAGGTCTCCGGCGGCCGGACCCCCGACCAGCACCGCAAGCGCGTTCTCGCTCCGGGCCTTCGTTAGGCGGAGGCCGGCCAGATCGGTCTCGGCCTGGGTGAGCAGCGATTCCGCCTGCCGGTACTCGAGCGCCGAGGTGATGCCCGCGTCGAACCGTACCTGGGCAATCCGGAGGCCTTCCCGGCGGCTTTCCACCGTGGCCTCCGCGAGCCGAATCTGCTCGGCGGCTTCGACCGAGGCCAGGTAGGTCGAGGCGACGTCGCGGATCAGCGACAGGCGAAACGCCCGCTGCGCCTGGACCGTCGCCAGAAACTGCGAGCGCGCGGCGTCCGACAGGTTCCGGACTCGGCCCCAGAAATCGAGCTCGAAGATCGAAACGCCCGCGCCGACCGAGTAGCTCTCGAACGTCGCCGCGGTGGCTCCGGCCGGTACGCCGGACCCGGCGTTCGCTCCGATATGGGTCTTGGTTGCGTTGGCGTTGACGTCCACCGTCGGGAGGCGCTCGGCGCGCTGAATCCGGTAGAGTCCCCGCGCCTCTTCGATGCGAGCCACCGCAATGGCGAGATCGCGGTTCTTGGTGAGCGCCGTACCGACCAGCGCTTCGAGACGCGGATCTTCGATGAAGTCGCGCCAGCCGATGCCCGGCGCGCGCGTTCCGGGCGTCGAGTCGCCCGCGTACTCCGCCGGGAAGGCTTCGGGAGTAGGCAGCGCGGGCCGGACGTGGGCCGGAGCGAAGTTGCAGCCGCAGGCGAGCGTGAGCGCCGCCCCAATCGCGGGGGCGCTACGCATGGGACGGCTGCTGTTCCGAGTGCGGGTTCTCGCCGGGGGCGGGCGGTCGTTTGCGGCTGAGCCAGCGACGAACCGACAGATAAAACAGCGGAATGAAGAAGATGCCGATCAGCGTCGCCGTGACCATTCCCCCCGCGACACCGGTGCCGACCGCGATCCGGCTCGCGGCGCCGGCACCGGACGCGACCACCAGCGGCACCATGCCGAGAATGAACGCGAGCGACGTCATGATGATCGGACGGAGCCGCAGCTTCACCGCGCTCAGGATCGCGTCGAGCGTGCTCTTGCCCGCCGCCTCCTCCTCGATCGCGAACTCCACGATCAGAATCGCGTTCTTGGCCGAGAGGCCGATGATGGTGACCAGCCCCACGTTGAAGTACACGTCCGCCGACAACCCTCTGGCCATGGAGAAGAGCACCGCGCCGAGGACGCCGAGGGGGACCACAAGCAAGACCGCGAGCGGGACGGTCCAACTCTCGTAGAGCGCCGCGAGCAGCAGAAATACGACCACCAGCGAAAGGCCGAGGAGAAGACCGATCTGTCCCGCCGACTGCTTCTCTTCGTACGAGATGCCGGTCCACTCGAACGCGAAGCCCTCGGGAAGTTGGCGCGCGAGGCGTTCCATTTCGGCCATCGCCTCGCCGGTCGAGCGGCCCGGCGCCGCCATGCCCGAGATGGTCATGGCAGGGTAGCCGTTGTAGCGGTCCACCTGCGGCGTTCCCGCGGTCCACTCGACCGTCGTGAACGCGCCGAACGGCACCATCTCGCCCCGATCGTTGCGGACTCTGAGGTCGAGCACATCCTTCGGGGTCATCCGATACGGCGCATCAGCGGCGAGGAGCACCCGCAGAATTCGCCCATCTCGGCTGAAGTCGTTTGCGTAGGCGCTCCCGAACGTGATCGCGAGCGTGGCGTTGACGTCGCGAATCGCGAGGCCGAGCGCCCGCGCCGTGATCCGGTCTACTTGGACCCGGAGCTGCGGCGCATCGGCCTGTCCCTCGGGACGCACACCCTGCAGCAACGGGCTCTTGCTCGCGAGCCCGAGAATCTGATTGCGCGCGTGGAGAAGCGCGGGAAGCCCGAGCCCGCCGCGGTCCTGCAGTTTGAGGGTGAAACCGCCCGCCACACCAAGGCCTTGGATCGCCGGCGGGTTCAGTGCGAACACCATGCCTTCCTTGATCCGCCCCAATGCGCTGGTGGCTCGGCCCACGAGGGTTTGGGCGCTGTTCGCTTCACCGGGTCGCTTGTTCCACGGTTGCAGCGTCGCGAAGGACATCGCATTGGCCTGACCCTGGCCGAAGAAGCTGAAGCCCTTGATGAAGATGATGCTCTTGATCTGCGGCTGAGCCCGATAAAACGCCTTGACTTGTTCGACCGCCAGGCTGGTGCGCTCGAGCGTGGCGCCCGGCGGCGCCTGGACGACGGTGAGGACCGTGCCCTGATCCTCGGTGGGGAGGAAGCTGCCGGGCAGCCGCATGAAGAGCACTAACGTGATCGCCACCAAGCCGGCGAAGATGGCGAGGAACCGGAGCGGGCGCCCCAGGATCGAGCGCACGACTCCTTGGTAGCGGCCCGTGGTTCGCTCGACCCAGCGATTGAATCCGCCGAACCCGCGCCCCACCAAACCGCTGAACCGACTGCCCGACCGTGCGGTGCCGATCGCGTGCGGCCGGAGCAGCGCCGCGCAGAGCGCGGGTGTCAGCGTGAGCGCAAGCAGTGCCGAGAAGCCGATCGAGATGGCGAGCGTGACCGAGAACTGGCGATAGATGGCGCCGGTCGAGCCGGGGAAGAATGCCATCGGCACGAACACGGCGACGAGCACGAGCGTTATGCCGACGATCGCCGAAGTGATCTGGGTCATCGCCTTCACGGTCGCTTCATATGGCGGCAGATGTTCCTGGGCCATGATCCGCTCGACGTTCTCGATCACCACGATCGCGTCGTCCACCAGGATGCCGATGGACATCACCATCGCGAACAGCGACAGCACGTTGATCGAGAAGCCGAACAGACTGAGGCCAAGACAGGCCCCGGCGAGCGCGATCGGCACCACGATCGTCGGGATCAGGGTGGCGCGCCAGTTCTGAAGGAAAAGGAACATCACCAGGAACACGAGGATCATCGCCTCGACCAGCGTCTCGACGACCGACCGGACCGATGCGGTGATGAATGGCGTCGAGTCGAACGCCACGATCCAGCCGATGTCGGGCGGGAAGGTCCGGGCCAGCTCTGCCATCCGGCTCTTCACGCTGTTGGCCGCGGCGAGCGCGTTCGCGCCGGGTGTGAGTTGCACCGCCATGCCGGCCGCCGGCTTCCCGTCCAGTTCCAGGCCCGACAGGTAGTTCTGAGCGCCCAGCTCCACCCGCGCGACGTCGCCGAGGCGGGTCACCGAGCCGTCCGGGTTGGCCCGGAGAATGATCGAGGCGAACTGCTCCGGTGTGGTGAACCGGTTCTGGGTCAGGATCGTCGCGTTGATCTCGCTCCGCTCGGCCAGCGGCTGGTCACCTAACGAGCCGCCCGTGGACTGGGTGTTCTGCTCCTGGACCGCGGCCAGCGCGTCGGCCGGCGAGAGCTTGTAGGTCGCGAGCTTGTCCGGGTCGAGCCACACCCGCATCGCGTACTCGGAGGAGAACGAGCGGATATCGCCGACGCCGTGGATCCGGCGGAGCTCATCGACCACCCGGGTCACCGCGAAGTTCCCGAGGTCGAGGGTCGGGGTCGCGCCGCTCTTCGAGGTGAGCGCCACGATCATCAGGAAACCTTGGCCCGCCTTGTTGACGGTCACGCCCTGGCGGCGGACTTCTTCAGGCAGGCGCGGCTCGACGCTCCGGAGCCGGTTCTGCACCTCCACCTGGGCGATGTTGATGTCGGTGCCGGTGACGAACGTCACCGTGATCGACGCGGCCCCGTTCGACTGGCTCGACGAGGCCATGTAGAGGAAGCCCTCGACCCCGTTCAGCTCCTGCTCGATCACCTGGGTGACGTTCGTGGCGAGCACCGATGCATCAGCGCCCGGATACACCACGCTGATCGTGAGAGACGGTGGGGCAATCGAGGGATACTGCTCGATCGGGAGCCCGCGGAGCGCGATCACGCCCGCCAGCACAATGGCGAACGCGATCACCCATGAGAAGACCGGACGATCGATGAAGAAGCGAGGAGTCATCGAGCCGAGTCCGCGATCACCCGGACCGGTTGGCCCGCTTGCGCTTTCTGGAGCCCGTCCACGATGACCCGGTCGCCGGCGGTCACGCCGCTCAGGATCACCCATGATCCACCCTGAAGGTCGCCCAGCGTAACCGGGCGACTGAGGGCGACATTCTTGGCATCGACGACCAGCACGCTCGCGCCCTGAGGTGTGACGATCACGGCGCGCTGCGGGATCAGCATCCCGTGTGACCGGACACCGGCCTCGATCCGAACCCGCACGAACTGTCCGGGCAGCAGTGATCGCGCCGGGTTCGGGAACTCGGCGCGAAGCGCCGTCGTGCCCGTTGCCGGATCAATGCTGAGATCGAGAAAATTGAGATGTCCGGCGGCGGCGTACAAACTGCCGTCCTCGAGCACGAGGCGCACGGCCACGTTCCCGAGCGACGGGACCTTGAGCGCTCCGGACGCGATCTCCTTTCGAATCGCGAGCAGGTCCGAGCTCGACTGCGAGAAGTTCGCGTAGATCGGATCGACCTGTTCGATCTTGGTGAGGAGAGTCGCGCTCGCGGCGCTCACCAGTGCGCCTTCGGTCACTTCGGCCCGGCCGGCGCGGCCCGCGATCGGCGCCGTGACGGTCGTATAACCCAAGCTCAGCTCCGCGGCCTCGACCTGGGCGCGGGCCTGGGCCACATCGGCCTCGGCGGTGCGCGACCGGGCGACCGCCGCGTCGTATTCCTGCTGGCTGATCGCTTTCTGGGGGACGAGCCCTTGGTACCGCGCGATGTCCTGCTTGGCGTTGGCGGCGGTGGCCTCGGCGCGGGCCAAGGTAGCCTGCGCCGCGCTCAGCTTCGCGCGGTATTCGCGCGGGTCGATCGAGAAGAGCACCTGACCGGGTTTTACGTCGGTGCCTTCCTGGTACAACCGGCGCTGCACGATCCCGTCCACCCGAGCGCGGACCTCGGCCGTGCGCACAGCTTGGAGGCGTCCGGGGATCTGAACGACGTTCGCGACCGGCCCCGACTCGACCGTGACGACCCGCACCTCGGGCGGCGGAGGCGGGCTCGGCGGCACCGAGCGAGAACAGCCCGCCGTGAGCAGCCCGAAAACCGCGGCGGTGCAAGAGAGTTGCGGGCAAGTCAGCCCGAGCCTGGCCCGGAGCGTGATCGTCATGATCGGCCGTTGCCTATCCGTGTGCCGTGTCCGGTTTCCGACCAGCGGCTACCGTGTCGTGCGTGCTTGAAGGGGAGAGGTGATTCCGACTCCCGGAGAATTGGACCCTTCCGTGACTACATACGGCAACCGGACCAGCTTTGTCACTGCCGATGTCCAGCCGCGAGGGCATGATAATTCTAGGAGGGAGGCGACAGTAGGCCGGACCCACATCGGTGGCGGCCGCGCGTCGGTGACCTTACGATTGGCACGTGTCCAACGTCAGCGTCTCTCCCTCCCAGCCGCAGGTCGCGGAGCCGGCTGACTCCCAGGGAGTGCCCGCAGCGTATTGGAGCCTCGCACCGGATCAGCTCCTGTCCGCGCTCCACGCCACCGCCACCGGCCTCGAAACCGCGGAGGCCGAGCGGCGACTCGCGCGATCCGGTCCGAACACGATCAAATCCCACCAGCAGGCCACGGCGCTCGGGCTGTTCCTGAACCAGTTCAAGAGCCCGCTCGTGCTGATCCTGATTTTCGCGGCGGTGGTCTCGCTCCTCGTGGGTGAGTGGATCGATGCCATGATCGTGCTCGCCGTCCTGCTCGGCGGCACCGTGCTCGGCTTCGTGCAGGAGTACCGCGCCAGTAATGCGGTCGAGAAGCTCCGCTCCCAGGTCACGATCCAGTCCAGCGTGTTACGGAGCGGTCGGCCTGTGATGCTGCCCTCCGAGCAAGTGGTGCCGGGTGACGTGGTCCTGCTCTCCGCAGGCAGTTTGATTCCCGCCGATGGTGTCGTGCTCGCGGCAAAGGACTTCTTCGTCAATCAGGCAGTGCTCACCGGCGAGACGTTCCCGGTGGAGAAGCATTCCGGCACACTCCCCGCCAAGGCCGGTCTGGCGGAACGGACCAACTGCGTCTTCATGGGCACGAGCGCGGGCAGCGGAACCGCCACCGTGGTGATCGCGCAAACGGGGAAGGCAACCGTGTTCGGTCAGATTGCCGAGCGGCTCAGTCTCCGTCCGGCGGAGACCGAGTTCGAGCGGGGCATTCATCGGTTCGGCAATCTGCTCACCCAAGTCATGCTGGTGATGGTGATCGTCGTCTTCGCGGCGAATCTGTTCCTCCACAAGCCGTTGATCGACTCGCTCTTGTTCTCGCTCGCGCTCGCGGTGGGTCTTACGCCCGAGCTGCTGCCCGCCATCATCAGCATAACGCTCGCTCGCGGCGCCCAGCGAATGGCTCAGCGCGGCGTGATCGTGCGCCGGCTCAATTCGATCGAGAACCTCGGCAGCATGGACGTCCTGTGCACCGATAAGACCGGCACGCTCACTGAAGGGGTTGTCCGCCTCGACGGAGCGCTCGACCCGGCGGGGCAGCCATCCAAAGCCGTCCTCCGCTACGCCTACCTCAACGCCCAATTCCAGACCGGGCTGAACAATCCTTTGGACGCGGCGATCAAGGCGTACGCGGAGCAGGCGGGGCCGGACATCACCGGCGACAAGAAGGTCGACGAGATCCCGTACGACTTCGTGCGCAAGTGCCTGAGCGTGGTGACTGCCGACTCTACGGGTGTTCGTACGTTCATCACCAAGGGCGCCCTGGATAAGGTTCTGGGTTTCTGTGACAGCGTTCAGTCCGGCGACGGCGTTCACCCGCTCGATCCGTCGAGCCGAGCCACAATCGAACAGCAGTACAGCGACTGGAGCGTCCAAGGCTTCCGCGTGCTCGGCGTCGCGATCAAGACGGTTGACGGGCGTCCCGAAGCGTACGCGCGCACCGACGAGAACGGACTCGCCTTCGCGGGCTTCCTGCTCTTCTTCGACCCACCGAAAGCCGATGTGCAGCAGGCTATCACCGATCTCGCGAAGCGCGGAGTTCAGCTCAAGATCATTACCGGCGACAACCAGAAGGTGGCCCGGCACGTCGCCGAGGCGGTGAACCTGCCCGTGAGCGGCGTCTTGACCGGTAGCGGGCTGAATGAGCTGCGAGACGAAGCCCTTTGGAACCTCGCCGAGCGCACCACGATCTTCGCGGAAGTGGATCCCAACCAAAAGGAACGGATCATCCTTGCGCTCCAGAAGACCGGGCACGTCGTCGGCTATATGGGCGACGGGATCAACGACGCGTCGGCCCTGCATGCGGCGGACGTGGGCATCTCGGTGAACACCGCGGTGGATGTCGCCAAGGCGGCCGCCGACTTTGTCCTGCTGAAGACGGACTTGGGTGTGCTCCGTGAGGGCGTCGATGAAGGGCGGAGGACGTTCGCCAACACGCTCAAATACATCCTGACGACCATCAGCGCCAATTTCGGCAACATGTTCAGCATGGCCGGCGCATCACTGCTGCTGCCGTTCCTGCCCCTGCTCGCGCCGCAGATCCTGCTCAACAACTTCCTCTCCGACATCCCCGCCACTACGATCGCGGGCGACAATGTGGACCCGGAATTGATGGAGAAGCCGCGCCGGTGGAACACCAAGTTCATCCGCGATTACATGGTCCTGTTCGGGCTGGTCAGCTCGATCTTCGATTTCTTGGCGTTCGGGATACTGTGGTTTGTCTTCCGCGCGGCGCCGGCGGAGTTTCGGACCGGGTGGTTCGTCGAGTCGCTGCTCACGGAGCTGGTGATCGCGCTCGTCGTAAGAACGCGCCATGTCTTCTACCGGAGCCGGCCGGCCACGCCCTTGCTGGTGACCACGCTGGTGTTCATTGCTCTCACGATCGGACTACCGTATCTGCCGTTTGTCTCGGTGTTCGGGTTCGTGCCGTTGCCGGCGCCGCTCATGTCGGCCATGGTCGGGTTGACCCTGCTGTACATGCTCGCCGCCGAGGCGGCGAAGAAGTACTTCTACTCTAAAGTGGTGAACGCCGCCGCGTAGGCGTCGGGCTATGGTCACGGATTGGGCGGTCCAATATGCGGCAGCTTGGCGGCGGCCGGATCGGGGTGCACGCGGTGGCCATCCGCTCCGTCGTAGAGTACCCCGTTCAACATCACCATCTCGATCTGCCGGGTATTGCGGATGTCTTCGAGCGGATTCGCTCCGAGAATGACGAGGTCGGCCACTTTCCCGGCTTCGATCGAGCCGAGCTCGCGGTCGAGCCCCAGGTAGCGGGCCGATTTGATCGTCGCAAACGAGAGGATGTCCTTCGGGTCGAAGCCGCCCTTCGCCATCAGCTCCATATCCCAATGCTTGTCGAGGCCGGCCATCTGACCATGGCCGCTCACCTGGAGGGAGACTCCGGCGGCGGCCAGCTTCCGGATCTCCCGGGCCATCTCGACCGCGTAGATGTCGTCGTCGAAGAACCGGGTCGGGCGGCGGAACTGGAGCAAGTAATCCTTGGAGAGGAACCGGAGCAGTTTGGGATCTTCCCAGAGCCGTTCGGTTTCGTGGAAGTAGGTCTCTCCATACGGCCCGTTGTAGGATACGATGAGGGTCGGTGTGTTCCCGGCGTCCGTCGCGGCCCAGAGCCGGACCACGTCGTCGTAGAGCGGCGTCAGGCCGATCGTGTGCTCGATCCCGGTGATCCCGTCGATCAGCATGGTCAGGTCCATCTGCCAATCGGCGGACGACTCGGAGACCACGTTCATGCCGAGCCGGCGGGCGGCGGCGTAGAGCTGCTGGCGGGCGGAGCGGGTGAACTGGACGTAGTCCTTGAGTGACGTGGCGCCATAGTCTTTGTTGAACTGGACCGCTTCGTCGGCATCGGCCTGGGACAGGATCGGGCGGTAGATTCGCGGCCGGAGCCATCGGAGCCCAAAGATCGGCGGGCCGGTCGAGAACAGCCGCGACCCTCCGGTTAACCCGGCCCGCTGGAGATCCGAGACCGAAAAGTCTTTGAGATGGTTCCCGTAGACTTCGTAGAGCGTGGTCGCGCCGTAGGCAAGATTGGCCAGCAGTCCGGAATGGTTCTGCTCCAGGACGTTGAGCGTGGACATGTCGGCGCGATAGTGCGCGTGGGCATCGAGAAGCCCGGGTATTACCGTCTTGCCGTGCAGATCGAACACCCGCGCATCGCTCGGCACCGCCGCCGCAGTCCCCACCGACTCGATCCGATTCCTCCGCACCACCACCGTTGCGTTCTCGAGCACTCGGCGGTCCGGGTCCATCGTGACCACGCGAGCATTGGTGAGAGCAATGGTCGATGACGGCACCGCCACCGCATACTCGAACGAGAGATCGGTCTTCCGAGCTGGTCCACGCGCGGCGAGGACATCATCGAGCGACTTCTCGTAGAAGCCGATTCCCCGGGTCCACATCAAACCCCGGCTGTCCGGGGTCCACTCGACGAACTCGCCGTCTTGCTGGTCCACCCGAAAGCTGACGCCCTGGTGGTCGAATCCGCTGATCGCCGCCGGCTTGCCGCCGAGGCCTAACGGCGTGACATAGGTGCGGTAGTACTCCCGGAACGCCGCCCACTTGAGGTCCGGCGAGACGATCACCCGTTGCGCGTGGGGGAAGTAGGACAGGGTGTGCTCTTCGCGGCCGTCGAGCCGGATGCGCTTGAGCGCCATGCTGTCGCCGACGAACTCGGTGAAGTAGAGCCGATCGCCACCCGGCGCGAAGGTGATACCGGGCGGCCGGCGCACTCCCCACGGGTTAGCGGCGGAGCCCCAGTTGACCTCGGTCACCCGGTGCTCGATCCGGTCGGGGCCGATCACAACGAGGTCGAAGTCGTTCTGCCCGACCAGTGTCTGCCCTCGTACCAGGTCGCGTCCGCCGCGGAGAAATGCCAGCGTCTTCCCGTCCGGCGACAAGGTGAGCGATCCATACTGGGCCGGCACGGTGGTCAGCTTGACCGGAGCCGCCTTTCCCTCCAGCGGGCGTGACCAGATCGAGCCCAAGCTGTCGTCGGTCCACGAGGCGTAGTAGAGCGTGTGGGTGGCAGGATCATATGCCGGGCTGGTCTCGAGCGCCGCCGAGTTGGTCAGGTTGGTTCGCCGCTCGCCGGTGAGGAGCTGCAGGTCACCTAACGCTTCGAAGACGATCCCCCGATCGGTTCTGAGCCCCCAGCGGTGGGACCGGGTCCGGGCCATTCCGTCGGCCGCCAGCGGCACCGGGAACCGGATGGTCTGGGCCAGTTGTCGCTCCACGGGCGCCTGGAAAGGAATCTCGCGGGAGCGGCCTGAGCCGATCTCGATCGCATGAATCTTCCCGCCCCACGCGACGAACACCTCGCGACCGTTAGGGTGCCAGGCCAGGTTCGGATACGCTCCGAACGTAGTGCCGATCCGCGACTCCTGCCGGTCCCGATCGAGCTTGGCCAGGACCCGCTCGCGCTCGGTCGTCATGTCGTGGAGGACGAGCACCGTCTGCTGATCGTCTCGGTGGACATAGACCAGCCAGTGGCCGTCCGGAGAGAATGCCGGATCCGCCGCTCCGCCTTGCCGCTCGATTGCGGTACCGATCTCGCCGGTCGTGAGGTCGTAGGTCTTGATCTTGAACACGGCTTGATCGACCGGCGGATAGGTCGGCCGGCCGAAATAGACTTTGCCGCTGGCTCGGTGTTCGACCAGGTGAGTCGGCGGCGACCAGACGCCGCCCGGCACGATCTGCTCTTTGCTCCCATACAAGTCGAATCGCCAGGCGCTGAACCGGGCGCCCATATCCATCACCGTCGCATAGAAGTGCCGCCCATCCGCCGCCCAGGTCGCCTGGAACGTCCGGACTTCGGCCTTGCCGACCATCGTGAGGGAGTCGGTGCGCCGGTCCAGCATCCAGATCGCCTCGGACCCGCTCCGGTCCGACGTGAATAGCAGGGTGCTTCCGTCGGGGCTGTAGCGCGGGAAGTGATTCCACGAGCGACCGCGGGTGAGCGGCCGCGCGGCGCCGCCCGCGATCGGCATCTCGTAGACGTGGCCGAGGAGATCGAAGGCGATCCATCGCCCATCAGGGGAAATGTCGAGGCTGGTCCAGGTTCCTTCAGTGGCGGTGAATTGAAGCAGCTTCTCGGGAGCGCGGGCGGAGTCGACGTTCCAAGTCTGGGCGGACAGCACCGCCGGAAGCGCACCGACCGCCAAGGCCCATCTCGTGAACGTCAGGGTGCGGCCTCTTTCGCGGGGACCAATGCCTTCGCGCGGTCCCGCCGCGAGAACCGCTGCTGGAGCTCGTCGAAGTAGGTGTAGAACACCGGCGTCACGTACAGCGTCACCAGCTGCGAGAACGCGAGACCGCCGACCACCGCGACACCTAACGGCCGCCGGGTCGCTCCCCCCGCTCCCCAGCCGATCGCGATCGGAAGGGCGCCCATCAGCGCGGCCATCGTGGTCATCATGATCGGCCGGAACCGGACGCTCGCGGCCAGAAGGATGGCTTCAGCCGCCGGCTTGCCCTCGCGCTCGGTCTCGATCGCGAAGTCGATCATCATGATCGCGTTCTTCTCGACGATGCCGATCAGCATGATGATCCCGACGAAGCCGTAGATGTCGAGGTCGAGCCCAAACAGGATCAGCGTGACCAGCGCGCCGAACGCCGCGAACGGAAGCCCCGTCAGAATCGTGATCGGGTGGATGAAGCTCTCGTAGAGCACGCCGAGGATCACGTAGATCACGAAGACCGCGAGGATGAGCAGCACCAGCAGGCCTTGCTGGGTGGTCATGAACGCCGCCGCGATGCCCGAGAAGCTCGCCGCGATCGTCGGTGAGAGGACCTTCGCCGCCTCGGTCTCGACCGCTTTCACCGCGGTCCCGAGCGACACGCCGCTCGCCAGGTTGAACGAGATCGTGACCGAGGGGATCTGCCCGGAGTGGTTCACCGTGACCGGGCCGACCGTGAGGTTGAACTTTGCCACCGAGCTGAGCGGCAGCACCGGCCCGCGCTGCGAGCGGACGTAGAGCGCCCCGAGCGCTCCGATATCCGCCTGGTACTCGGGCAACACCTCCATCACCACCCAGAACTCGTTCGTGGCGGTGTAGATCGTGGAGATCTGCCGCTGGCCGAACGCGTCGTAGAGCGTGTTCTCGATCTCGCTCGCGGTGGCGCCGAGCGCGCCGGCGGCCTCGCGGTTGATGTCGACCGTCACCTGCGGGTTCTCGATCAGGAGATCGCTGGT
>JBDTOH010000070.1:0-15674 GCA_039933355.1 Gemmatimonadota bacterium
TTCCCTAGGGTGAGCGGTTCGTGATCGCCCGGGCTCGGGCGTGGCTCGCTGCCTTCATAGCGCTTTTCGGCGCTCGGCCGCTTGCTGCGCAGTTGCCCCGGCGGGAGCTCGGGCCCGTGGCGATGGTGGTGGCGAGTGAGCCGGTTTTTGCGGGGCTTGGAGTCTCCGGTGCGTTCCGGCTCGCCAACGAGGTCAGGGCCGTTGGGACGGCGACGATGGGCGGAGCCGGGAGCCATGTCGTCGCTCGCGGCGATGCGGAGCTGCAGGTGGTGCTCGATCCGTTTGGGAAGGGCAAAGCCAGGCTGTTTGCGGGCGCCGGCTTGAGCGGCGTGACCGGCCCCGACGGCGGCGGGTTCTTGCTGGTGAGCGCAGGGCTGGAGACCGCTCCGCGTGCTCGTCGGGGCTGGTCGGTAGAGCTGGGGATTGCGGGCGGAGCCCGGTTGGCGATCGCGTACCGATTTCGCTCGGGGTCGAAGAGCCGCCGGTGACGGACGGGGCGGCATCGATGAACCCACCGGCGAGGCTCAGCGCTCGCCAATCGGCTCGTCGGGTCGCCTAGCACAATCACGGTCACCGGCGATGTCGTCTGAGCTTCCACAAGCGACGGCGGGACAACCGAAAATGGCCGCGATGCGCTCGAAAATCGAAGCCAACCCTCGAAAAGCGCCGGTCTGGGTGCCGGTACCGAGCGGGGGCGTGCCGAACCTGGCGTTGATGGTCCAAAGTCGACGTTGGAGGGCCCAATCGCGGCATCAAGCGAACCGATAGCGTCCTCGGAGCTCAGAAAGTGCCGAGCGATGACGCGAAGTCGGGATGGACGCCCCACGAGCAGCGAACGACGCTCCCCCGGCGGCGAGGGACGACTGGTCACCGGCGGCGACCGACTTGTTAGCGCCAAGGGATGAGCGGGTCGCAAAAAAGACGACCGCTCTTTCGGCGAAGCGGCCGTCTGGAGAGGACCCGTTTTGTGCAGCCGGCCTGTCAGCTCGTGGTGGCGACTTCCGGCTTCCGAACGACCGGCTTGCAGAAGCGCTCACCGAGCGTGCGGACCTGTGTGAGCTCTTCTTCTCCGAGCTCCGGGTACCGTTCGCCGAGGTACTGCATCGTGTCGTCGATCCACTCTTTCTGGTGCTCGGGATCGGCCTCGGTCACGCCGCATCGGAGGATGTGGCTGAAGAGTTCGTCTCGCGCCTGATCAGAAAGGGAGGGAGTGTTGGGGCTTTTTGGAGCGTTGTTCTTCTTGTTTCCGGTGGCCATTGACCGTCTTTCGTATTGGCGGGTATTGAGAACCTCTTCGGTTCGTTACAATCTCGCGAAATATAACCCCGGCAACGGGATATGCGCAAAGGAGGGGTCGGCGCTTTTCCTGCCCGGAGGCTCCATTACATTTGGCGCGGGAAGGCCCCGACGGGTGGCTGGTTTCCACCATAATGCGGGGCCGCTGAGGGCCCAATGAGCGAGCACGACGAAGTGTATGGGGCGGAGCGTATGGAGCGGCTCATCGAAGCCCTCCGGGCGCTTGCCGGCAGGATCCGTGAGCTGGACGGTCGTCGCGAGCTGTTGGAAGCCGCACCGGAGCTGCTCGAGCGCATGGGGCACCTTCGGTCCGAGCTGTTTCACTACGAGGTGCGCTCCACCTACGACACGCCGGAAATCGCGGAGAACCGGCGCATCATCGAAGAAGCCCAAACCCCGCCTGATTTCGTCAACCCGTTCGATCCCGAGGATGAGGAGCCATGGCGCCCGCCACCCCCCGAGTGAAAGGTCCCACGCAGAAAAAGTCCGCGCCCCCACCGGGCGGCTCGAACAAAGCGTTCTACGGGCTCTTGGCCGTGGTCGCGGTCGCCGGGGTCGGAGGCCTTGCCTATCTCGTCGCGAAGCCGAAGGCGGTGAGCATCCCCGCAAATGTCACGGTGCTCGCCGCCGACACTGCGGGGTTCCATGGCTACGCCCTCGGCTCCGACAGCGCCAAGCTGGAGATCACCGAATACGCGGACTACCAGTGTCCGGTCTGCCAGGACTGGGCGACGGTGCAGTTTCCCTCGGTCAAGAAAGAGCTGATCGAGACGGGGCTGGTGAAGTGGCGCTATCGCGACTTCCCGCTCGATGAGATCCACCAGAACGCGCGGCTCGCGGCGCACGCCGGCGCGTGCGGGGACGACCAGGGAAAATTCTGGCCCATGTTCGAGGCGATCTACGCCGCGCACCCGCAGTGGGCGCAGTCGACGAACGCGGCGCCGGTCCTTCAGGGGGCGGCCCGGTCAGCCGGTCTCGATGTCGGGAAGTACGACGCGTGTATGCAGTCGGCCAAGTTCGCAGGAAGGATCCAGGCGAGTCGTGACGAAGCCATCCGGCTCGGCGTCAACTCGACGCCCACGTTTCTGATCAACGGCAGGTTGTACGCGGGCCGGCTCAGCTCCGACAGCCTGAAGGCGCTCGCGGCGGCGGCAGGGGCGGCGGCTCCTCAAAAATGAAGCTCCGGATGGGGATGGCCCTGCTCTCGATGGCAGGGCTCTTCGTATCGGCCTATCTGTACCTCTACAAGATCGGCCTGATCGGGACGCTCGCCTGCGGTAATGGAGGGTGCGAGACCGTGCAGCTGAGCCCGCAGAGTAAGTTCCTGGGCGTCGACGTCGCGCTGATCGGTCTGGTCGGATACGCCGTGCTGCTCGGTTTGAGCCTGCTCGCGCTCCAGCCGCGTTTCGCCGGCTCGAGCTGGCCGGTCCGCGCGCTCCCGGTGCTGAGCGGCGGCGCCGTGTTGTTCACCGCGTACCTCAAGTACCTCGAGCTGTTCGTCATCCACGCGATCTGTCGCTGGTGCGTCGCATCCGCGGTGATGGTGACGGTCTTCTTCGTCATGTCGGTCCTGGAGCGGAAGCGGCTCCGGACCGATCCTGCATGAGCGAACCCAACCAACCGGCTCACCAGAAGAAGCGTCCCCGGGGGAAGGCCCTGGTCGTGATGACGCTCGGGGCGCTCGGCGTCGTGTACGGCGATATCGGAACCTCGCCCCTCTACGCGCTGCGCGAGTGTTTTTCTCCCAAGCACCATATCAGCCCGACCCCGGAGAACGTGCTCGGCGTGCTTTCGCTGATCACGTGGTCGCTGATGTTCGTGGTCACGTTCAAGTACGTCACGGTAATGCTCCAGGCCGACAACCGCGGGGAAGGCGGGATCGTGGCACTCCTCGCGCTGGTGCGGACCCAAGGAGGCAGTCCCCAGCTACGGCGCCGGCTCGTCATGCTCGCCCTGTTCGGTGCGGCGCTCCTCTACGGCGACGGGGTCATCACGCCGGCTGTGTCCGTGCTCGGCGCCCTCGAGGGCGTCAGCGTGGCGACACCCGCGCTCGGCCGGTTCGTCGTTCCGGCGGCGGTGGTCATTCTGCTGGGTCTCTTCGTCCTGCAGCGTTTCGGCACCGACCGGGTCGGGAAGAGCTTCGCGCCGATCATGGTCGTGTGGTTCAGCACGATCGCGTTCTTCGGCATGCTCGCCATCATCAAGAACCCGCTGGTCCTCAAGGCCGTGAATCCGTGGTACGCGATCGAGTTTTTCGTGCAGGATGGCGTGGCCGGGTTCCTGATCTTGGGGTCGGTGGTGCTCGTGCTTACCGGGGCGGAGGCCCTGTACGCGGATATGGGCCATTTCGGTCGGTCGCCGATCCGGCGGGCGTGGCTCATCGTCGTCCTGCCGGCGCTCCTCATCAACTACTACGGCCAAGGCGCGCTGCTCCTGACGCGGCCTGAGGCGGCGACGAACCCGTTCTATGAGCTGGTTCCCCGCTGGTTCCTCTATCCGATGGTGGTGATCGCGACGCTGGCGGCGATCACCGCGAGCCAGGCGCTGATCTCCGGGTCGTTCTCGATCACGCGCCAGGCGGTTCAGCTCGGGTACTGGCCCCGGATGACGATTCAGCACACCTCGCACAAAGAAGAGGGCCAGATCTACGTGCCCGAGGTGAACTGGATCCTCATGGTGCTGTGCATCTCCTGCGTGCTCATCTTCCGCAGCTCCGACAATCTCACGGCCGCATACGGGATCGCCGTGACGGGCACGATGACCTGCACCTCGATGCTGTTCGGTCACGTGGCGTACTATCGCTGGCACTGGCCGCCGGCCCGGGTCGCGCTGGTCACCGGCGCTTTCCTGTTCGTCGATCTCAGCTTTCTCGGGGCCAATCTGATCAAGGTGGCGGACGGCGGCTGGTTCCCGCTGATCCTCGGGATCGTCGTCTTCGTGCTGATGACGACCTGGAAGCTCGGTCGCACGCTGCTCTTGGAAGTGACGAAGAGCCCGCTCACGATCGTGGAGTTCATCCAGAGCTTCGCGAAGAGCAGCACCCACAGAGTGCCGGGGGTCGCGGTGTTCATGACGTCGGACCCCGACGGGGTTCCTCCGGTGCTGCTCCATCATCTGAAGCACAACCAGGTGATGCACTCCAGAGTGATCCTGATGTCGATCCACACGGAGGAAGTCCCCCAAGTGGATTTGGACGATCGGATCGAGTACCAGGATCTCGGCCACGGCTTCCACCGGGTCAAGGCGACCTACGGCTTCATGGAGAGCCCCGACGTGCCCGATCTGATCAACCGGCTGCCGCGGTTCGGGCTGGTGACCTCACCTAACGCCATCTCGTACTACCTCGGCCGGGAAACCCTGCTGCCGACAGGCAAAGGCCGGATCGCCTCCTGGCGGAAGCGCGTCTTCATCGTGATGACGCGGAACGCGCAGACGGCGTCCAGCTTCTTTAACTTGCCGCCGAACAGGGTGGTTGAGATGGGCGCTCAGATTCAGATTTAGGGGGAAGAGGGAAGGGGACTAGGGAATCGGAGGACCTTCGCGCTTTCCTATTCTCCACCTCGATTCCCGATTCCTTAGTCCCAAGTCCCAATTCCGCACCCGCCGGGCCCTCATCCCTCTTCCGCCTCATACTGTTCCTTCAGCCTGTTCACCACATTCGGATCCGCGAGCGTCGTCGTGTCGCCGAGCGCTCTTCCCTCCGCGATGTCCTTGAGGAGGCGGCGCATGATTTTGCCGCTCCGGGTTTTGGGGAGGTCGGCGCTGAAGTAGATGTCGTCGGGGCGGGCGATCGCGCCGATCTTTTGGACCACGTGGTCCTTGAGATCGTCTTTGAGTGTGGTGGTGAGCTGGATTCCCTCCTTGAGCGTCACGAAGGCCGCGAGCGCATGCCCTTTGAGCTCGTGGGTCTTCCCGACCACGGCCGCTTCGGCGACGGCCGGGTGGTCGACCAGGGCGCTCTCCACCTCCATCGTGCCGATCCGATGGCCCGCCACGTTGAGCACGTCGTCGACCCTGCCTAACACCCACCAGTAGCCTTCCGCGTCGATCTTGGCGCCGTCGCCGGCGAAGTAGCGGCCCGGGAAGCGGCTCCAGTAGGTGTCGCGGTAGCGCGCGTCGTCGCCGTAGATGGTCCGGAGCATGCCCGGCCACGGTTCGGTGAGCGTCAGGAATCCTCCTCCGGTCGTGAGCGCGACGCCCTGAGTGTCCACCAACTCGGCGCTGATCCCAGGGAACGGCACCGTGGCCGAGCCGGGTTTGGTGGTCGTGATGCCGGGGAGCGGGGTGATCATGATGCCGCCGGTTTCGGTCTGCCACCATGTGTCGACGATCGGGCAGCGCTTCCCGCCGATCTTCTCGTGATACCAGATCCACGCCTCGGGATTGATCGGTTCGCCGACCGAGCCCAGGAGACGGAGCGAGGTCAGGTCGTGACGAGCCGGATGCTCCGGGCCCCATTTCATGAAGGCGCGGATCGCCGTTGGTGCCGTGTAGAGGACCGTGACGCCATACCGCTCGACCAGGGCCCAGAAGCGGTCTCGCTCGGGCCAGTCGGGCGCGCCCTCGTACATCAGCACCGTGGCCCCGTTGGCGAGGGGACCGTAGACGACGTAGGAGTGGCCGGTGACCCAGCCGATATCGGCAGTGCACCAGAAGACGTCGTTGTCGTTGAGGTCGAAGACATACTTGGTCGTAGCGGCGACCTGGGTGAGATACCCGCCGGTCGTGTGGACGATGCCCTTCGGTTTTCCGGTCGTGCCGGATGTGTACAGGATGAAGAGGAGGTCCTCGGCGTCCATCGCCTCGGGTTCGCACACGGCCGGAGCGCGCCGGAGGAGGTCGTGCCACCAGTGGTCGCGTCCGTCCCGCATGTCGGGGCTCGCCTCGCCGCTTGCGGTCCCGGCCAGGCGTTTGACGACGATCATGTGCTTGATCGAGGGGCACTGCTCGACGGCCAGGTCGGCGAATCGCTTGAGCGCGACCACCTGTCCGCGGCGATAGCCGCCGTCGGACGTGATGACCGCGACCGCTTCCGCATCGTTGATCCGGTCCCGGAGCGACTCCGCGGAAAACCCTCCGAACACGACCGAATGCACGGCGCCGATCCGGGCACACGCAAGCATCGCGATCGCGGCTTCGGGGATCATCGGGAGATAGATCGCGACCCGGTCGCCCCGCTTGATGCCGAGCGCCTTGAGCGCGGCGGCTGCCTGATTCACCTCGCGCCAGAGGTCCCAGTAGGTGAGCGTCCGCCGGTCGCCCGGCTCTCCCTCCCACACGATCGCGGCCTTGTTGCGCCGCGCGGTTCGCACGTGCCGGTCGAGACAGTTGACCGACACGTTGAGCGTCCCGCCGACGAACCATTTGGCATGCGGCGGCTTCCAGTCCAAGACCCTGGTCCAGGGCTTCGACCATTCGAGCGCCTTTGCCTGCTCGGCCCAGAACCCCGCGGCGTCGCGGGCGGCCCGAGCGTAGATCTCGGGTTGTGCCAAGGCCCGCGCGGCGAAGTCGGGCGGCGGCGGAAATCTCCGTTGCTCGCTGAGGAGGGTCTCGAGTTGGTCGGTCATCTGGGTTCTGGGTTGGGGCTCAGGTTGGAGGCTGAGAGCTCGAGATCGGGACCATGTCGCTCATGTGTGATGGAGAAGCCTAAGGTGAGGTGGGGTGTTGGTCCAGCGCGGATTCGCGCTCGTGCATGTTCTTGCGCTGGGTCGCTTCATCCCAGCGTCATCGTGGGAGCGCTGCTATCGGCCGGCGCGAGGCGAGCGCTGTCGCATTCCCCGAGAAAAGAGGGGCTTCGCCATGTAGCGGCAGCGCAATGTTCCCCGGGAGTCGGCGAGTAAGTGGTTGTTTCCCCCTTTGTTAGGCGCGGCCTCTCGGTGTGGGCGTGTGGCACTCTCTTCGCCCTTGAGAGTCGACGGATGGTCCGACTCCCGGCCACCGCAGGCGCCCGAACGAGCAGATGATGGAACGCATTGATCTCACCACTCGCGTGGTAGGCGCCCCCGGGGCGCTCGGTCTCGAAACCCGGGTTGGGTTTCGCGAGCAGGCTGTCGAAGCGCTCGCGGGCCTGCCCGAGGATGGCATTCTCGTCATCGATTTCGTGGGGACTGGGAAGATCGATTCCGCCGGGCTCGGCGTCCTGATGCTGATCGAGCGCAAGGCGGAGGAGCGGCGCCAGCGAGTCGTGCTTCGTAACTTGAAGGACGAATTCAAGTACCTGCTGGTGCTCACCAAGCTCGACGACCTCTTCGAGATCGAGTCCGCGCCGCGGCGATAGGTATATTCTTCGGGCGTGATTCCATCTCGGCCAATCCCGCGTTTCGAGAACAACCTGCCGGCGCCGCGCACTGGTGCTCTGTGCAGCTCATCGCTGGTGCGGCTGCCCCCTGGCGCTCGCGGCCTTCCGATTCCATTGGCTTCCTGATTGATGCCGCCGCCCGCCGCCGACGGTCTAGTCGAAGTCCAGGATCTCTGGCGTGCGTTCGGGACCCTCGAGGTGCTCCGGGGCGTGTCCTTGAGCGTCGGTGCCGGGGAGCTCACGCTGATCGTCGGGCCGAACGGGGCGGGGAAGAGCACGCTGCTCCGGTCCATTGCCGGGCTGGCGCGCCCCACCAAGGGCGAGGTCCGGATCGCCGGCCGGCCCGTTCGCACGGACGCGGAGGCGCGCCGCCTGATCGGGTTCCTGTCGCATCAGACCCTGTTGTACCCCGATCTCACGCCGGTCGAGAACCTGGCTTTCGTCGCGCGGTTGTACGGATTGCCGCACCCGGTCGTGCTCGCGACGGCTGAGCTCCGCGACGCCGGTCTCGGGCAGTGGCTCGACATTCCGGTGAGGCTGCTCAGCCGGGGCACGGTCCAGCGGGTCGCGATCGTGCGGGCGCTTCTTCATCGGCCCAAGGTTCTCCTGCTCGACGAGCCGTTCACCGGGCTCGACGCTCCGTCCGCCGACCGGCTTCGCGATCTCCTGCGCCGGGCGGTAATGGACGGTGTTGCCGTGCTCCTCGTGAGTCACGACCTCCACGACGTCTGGCCGCTCGCGACCCGAACCGCCGTCCTGCACCGAGGTCTGCTGCACGGGGACGGCGAAGCGCGGTCGGTCGAGGCGTTCGAGCAGCGGTATCGGGAGGTGCTCCGTGACTGAGTACCTCCGCGCTGTAGCGGCGATCGCGGGAAAGGATCTCCGAGCGGAGCTGCGGAGCCGCACGGCGCTCGTGGCGACGACCACCTTTGCCGGGCTCGTGCTCGTGATCTTCAACTTCGCGAGAGACCCGGGGCTCGTCTCCAAAGAGGCGCTGGCGCCGAGTGTGCTGTGGGTGACGGTGGCGTTCGCGTCGACGATTGCGCTCAATCGCTCGTTCGCCGTCGAGCGGGAGCAGAATGCGCTCGACGGGTTGCTGCTCGCGCCGGTGTCGCGCTCGGCACTGTTTGTGGGGAAGTATCTCGCGAACGTCGCGTTCGTGGGGTTCGTGGAGCTGGTGACGGTTCCGCTCTTCGTGCTCTTTTTTGGGGTCGAGCTCGGCGGGCACGGCGCGACGATTTACGGTATCGTCCTGCTTGCGACGCTCGGGTTCGTCGCGGTCGGAACGGTGCTCTCCGCCATGACGGTCCGGACTCGGGTCGCGGATCTGCTCCTGCCGGTTCTGATGATGCCGTTTCTGGTGCCGCCGATTCTCGTCGGAGCGCAAGCGACGACCCGGCTGCTCGGCGGTCGGCCGATGGCCGAGATCATCGGGTGGGTCCGCTTTCTCGCGATCTACGACTTGGTTTTCATCACGCTGGCACTCATGTTGTTCCCAGCCCTCATGGATGAATAGATGACAGGCCAAACCGATCGGCTGATCCGGCGCGGGTTCGTGCTGACGGGCATCGGTCTCGCGGGGCTGGCGGCCATGTATGTGATGGCGCTCCAGTTCACGCCGACCGAAGCACGTCAGGGGCTGGCGCAGAAGATCTTTTACGTGCATGCGCCGGCGGCGTGGTCCGCGCTCTTGGCGTTCGGTCTGGTCGGGGTCGCGAGCGCCGCGTATCTCTGGCTCCGC
Organism: Gemmatimonadota bacterium; assembly: GCA_039933355.1. Classification (GTDB taxonomy): domain Bacteria; phylum Gemmatimonadota; class Gemmatimonadetes; order Gemmatimonadales; family GWC2-71-9; genus SHZU01. Next base: position 9,336 of record JBDTOH010000070.1, read on the forward strand.
GATCCGCGCCTCGATCGGTTCGCCGAATCCTCCGCGGAGGTCGGGATCGCGTTCTCGCTGATCATGCTTACGACAGGACCGCTCTGGGCCCGGCCGATCTGGGGAACCTGGTGGCAGTGGGAGCCGCGGCTTACCCTAACGCTGCTGCTCTTCTTTCTGTTCTTGGGGTATCGCGGGCTCCGGGCCTCCTTGACGGACCCGTCGGAGCGGGCCCGGTTCGCGGCGGTCGTCGGCGTGCTGGCGCTTTTTCTGGTGCCGTTCGTGCACCTGAGCGTTTACCTGTTCCGCACGATCCACCCCCAGCCGATCGTGCTCAAGCCGAGCGCACCGTCGCTGCCGTGGGGGATGCTCCGGACGCTGCTGGTTTCGATCGGTGTCTTCACGGTGCTCTATCTCGGCCTGGTGACGGTCCGCTACGGCCTCGCAACGCGCGACGACGAGGAGGCCCGTCATGTCTGACGTCCCGGCCAACGGCGGCTACATGATCGCGGCGTACGTGGTGGTCGTGGTGGTGATCGGGGGGTATGTCCTTGCCCTCCTTCGGAGGGCAGCACGACGGTAAGGCGGTAGGACGGTAAGTAGATCGTCCAAGGTCGAGCCCCTGTTCCCTCGGCCGCCAGTTGAACCGGAGCTTGGCCTGCGTTCGGGGGCCTCTTACCATCCTACCGTCCTACCGCCGTCCTTCAATCCTCCTGCACCCCAAACACCACCGCGGCCAGCGCGGCTCCGACGAGCGGGCCGACCCAGTAGATCCAGATGTGGCTGAGCCCGCCCCCGCCGGTCATCGTGTTCACGATGTTGAGCCCGGTCCCCACGGCCGGATTGAACGCGCCGCCCGAGATGCCGCCGCCGGCGAATGCCGCGACCGTGATCGTGAAGCCGATGGCCAGGCCGTAGTACGAGTTGCCCTGCGTCTTTGCCGACACGGCCACGTTGAGCACCACGAGGGCGAGAGCAAAAGTGTAGAGGATCTCGGTCAGCAACGCGGCCATGGTGCTCACGCCCACCGCCGGCGCCGCACCGACCGCCTTGCCGACGATGATGTAGGCGAGAAACGCCGCCGCGACTGCGCCGAGGTTTTGCGCGATGGTGTACTGAATCAGCTCGGCGACCGAGATCTTGCCCCGCATGAACACCGCGACCGAGACGGCCGGGTTGTAGTGCGCTCCGGAGACGTGGCCTCCCAGGTATACCATGATCATCAGCGAGGCGCCGATGGCGAGCGGCGCCATGGCGACGCCCTGGCTGACGGTCATGCCGATGGTGAAGACGAGGAAGAAGGTGCCGATGAACTCGGTGAGGAGCTTGCGCATGAGGGGCTCGGAGGTCGGAAGTCGGAAATCGGAAGTCGGAAATTGGGAACGCGAATCGGGGAGAGGCCCTCACCCGACTTCGCCTTCCAATTTCCGACCTCCGATTCTACTCCTCGTGCCGCCGGAACACCAGCGCCGCGTTGATGCCGCCGAAGCCGAATGAGTTGCTCAGCATGAACTCGGGGTCGGCGGTGACGCCGCGACCCGGGAGGTAGTCCAGATCGCAGGCCGGATCCGGGGTGGCGAGGTTGAGCGTGGGTGGAAGCCACCGGCGGGTCGTCGCGAGGGCGCAGATCGCGGCCTCGATCGCCCCGCTCGCGCCTAACGCGTGCCCGTAATACCCTTTGGTCCCGCTGAGCTGGAGCTTGCCGGCCCGCTCACCGAAGACCTGTTTGATCGCCATCGTCTCGGTCGGATCGTTGAGCGGGGTGGATGACCCGTGCGTGTTGACGTAGTCGATGTCGTTCGGTTCCACGTGGGCGGTCCGGAGCGCGATCTTCATCGCCCGGGCGGCCTGGCTCCCGTCGGGGCGCGGGGCCGCCATGTGGTGGGCGTCGTTGGTGAGCCCGTAGCCGGTGATCTCCGCATAGATCTGCGCCCCGCGCGCCACCGCTCGGCTCCGTTCCTCCAGGACCAGAACGGCGGCGCCCTCCGCCATCACGAAGCCGTCGCGGGCCTCGTCGAACGGCCGGCTCGCGGTGGACGGGTCGTCGTTGCGGGCCGACATCGCGCGGATGATGGCGAACGCACCGTAGGTGAGCGGCGCGAGCGGCGCTTCCGCGCCCCCCGCGAGCATCACATCGGCCTCGTCGCGCTGAATCGTCCGGAACGCTTCGCCGATCCCGATCGCGCCCGACGCGCAGCTCATCCCGTTGGTGATGTTGGGCCCGGTGATGCCGTATTCGATCGCCAGGTTGCAGCTCGACGCTCCCGCGAAGACGGTGAGCGCGATGCCGGGGTCCACGGCCTTGAGCCCGCCGAGCCGATACTTGACGTGCTGCTCCTCAGCCAGCGTCATCCCGCCTAACGCTGTCCCCATCATCACGCCGATCCGATCGCGGTCTTCCGTCTCCATCGCGAGGCCCGCGTCCTCGACCGCCATCCGGCCGGATGCGAGCGCGAACTGGGTCGCGCGGTCGAGCCGCTTGACCCGGCGGGCGCCGAGAAACGCGACCGGATCGAAATCGTTGACCTCGGCCGCCATATGGCTCCGGTACGGCTCCGGATCGAACCGGGACAGTGTCCGGACCGCCGACCGGCAGGCTTGAAGACCGGTCCAGAGCCCTTCGACGCCGGCTCCAATCGGGGTGACGGCGCCGATGCCGGTGATGACGACCCTACGCTCGCTCATGCAATAGCTCCAGATGTCGTTTGATGCCCGCCAGCGTCCGGCAGGCGATGCCATGGACGAAGACGGGGCCGATCACCCAATGCGCCGCCGGATACCTGATCAGCGGCCACGGCGGGCCGTGCCACGTGTGGACCAGATCGACGTGGGTGCCGGTCGGCGTCGGCGACAGCTGCCAGACCACATCCATCCCGCTGGTGATGCCTTGGACGTGCTTGTAGCGAACCTGATGCTTCCCAGGGTCGACCCACATCTTCGATCTCCACCAGGTCGGCCAGTTGAGCGGTCCAAAGGGCCGCCAGGCCGCCATCTCCACGGTCCGGCTATCACCCCGTCGCTCCAGCATTCGGACCCAGCGATAGTGGGCCAGGATCTCGGGCCATCGCTCGACGTCCGCCGCCGCTTCGAAGACCCGCTCGATCGGCGCACCAATGTCGATCGTGTCCGACGTCACCATCATGCCGCTGGCCTCCAGACCGCAACGATCCGCGCTAGAGGACGCTTGCTCACCCGCGCAGTGACACCGTTATCCGCCAGGATCCGGGTCAGGCGCTCGACCGTAAACCCGCGCGCCAGCGAGGTGACCCCATCGATCCGAGTCAGCCGGTCGAACCGGAGAAGGTGGCACGCGACCGAAAAGGCGAGCGCCGAGAGGCGAGAGGGCCTGAGGTCGGCGAAGATGACGCCAAGACGGCTGACGCGGGTGCATTCACGAGCGAGATTGCCGACCTGTGACTCCGTGAGGTGGTGGGCCACCTGACTGACCAGGACGACATCGACCGAGCGGGAACGGAGCGGAAGGTTTTCGCCCGTCGCGAGCGCGGTGGGGAGGTGATTGGCGGCGGCGAGCCGGGCGGCGACGGGGTGGCGCTCGATCCCGAGCGGTCGGATCAGGGTCCCGCGCCGGCCGGCCCAGCGGACCAGCGCTCGCGCGATGTCGCCCCGGCCGGCCCCGACATCGAGCAGCCCGAGAGTCTGTGGGCGGCTCCCGGCGAGCAGCGTTTCGAGCCCATAGCGCGCCGCCGCGACTCCGCCGAAGAGGCGGTTGGAGCGGGCGATGTTTGCGAGGGAGGTCCGAACGAGGTCCGCGTCGGACGTGAGGTCGTCGAGCAGCTCGGTCCCAACGGGCGGTGCGATTGCGCTCACGAGATGCCGCCCGGCGTCAGATAGCCGCCCCGATAGTAAAGCAGCGGGCGGCCGTCATGCACCGTCCCGCCGACCACCCGCCCCACGTAGATCGTGTGATCGCCCGCCACGAACTGGCTGTGACGGCCGCACTCGATCGCCGCGATCACACCGTCGAGCACGATCAAGCCTCGCTCGTCCTGGCGATACCCGATGCCGTCGAATTTCGATCCCACGCCCGAAGCGAACCGGCGGGAAACCGCCTCCTGTTCGCTCGAGAGGATATTGATCACAAAGTCGACGCCGGCCTCGAGGACGCCGTACATGTCCGCGGCGTGGTCGACGTTGATCGAGATGAGCGGCGGAACGAGCGACACGGAGGCAAAGCTGTTGGCCGTCATCCCGGCGGGTGAGCCCGTGGGAGCGGTCGCGGTGATCACGACGACACCGGTCGCGAATCGACCGCAGAGCTGACGGAATTGGGCGGAATCGATATCGGTCATGGCGGGAGTTGACGGGTCGGGATGAAACCTCGAAGTGAGGGCACCCCGAAAGATATCCCGTCTACCACACCATCGCCGCCAACACTCTCGGATTGAGGACGGCCCCGGCCGGCAGAATGTCGCCGGTGACGCCGATGAAGGTGTCGGCCAGCCCGCGCCGCTCGAGCCGCTCCACCGCGCGCTCGAACAGCCACGGGGCGAGCATGGCGTACCCGATCATCCGTTCGACGGCCCATTTGCCGAGGAAGGCCCGGCGGCGCTCGGCCGCGTAGGGAGCCAGCCGGCGGGCGTCCGGGGTCCCCGGGAGGGCGAGCGCCGGCAGGATCGCGCCGGCGGCCATCTCGGCCGCTTTGAGGGCCGAGTAGATGCCTTCGCCGGTGAAGGGATCGAAGAAGTCGGCCGCGTCTCCGATCAGGACGGCTCCCGCCGCCACGACCCGCTCGGACCAGGCCGCGAACGGGCCGGTCACCAGGACCCGCCTAACAATGAGCCGCGGATCGATCCGGCCCCGCACGGTCGGGATCGAGTCGAGGACGTCGAGCCAGAACGCCTCGGCGCGGCCCCGAGCGGCGGCGGCGCGTGCGAGGGGGACGACCACCGCGACGTTGGCGATCCCGCCGCCGAGCGGGTTGAGGCCCACATAACCCGCCCGGGTCACGTGCATCTCGGCCACCTCGCCGAGCCCCGCAACGTTCGCGACGTGCGCCACGAACGCGATCCGCGCGGGAGTCCCGTGCCGTCTCCGCCCGACCGCTCGCGCGACCACCGATCGGAGCCCGTCGGCGCCGACCACGAGCCGGGCGTTCAGGGTGCGGACCGTGCCGTTCGATTCCCGGACCACGACGCCGCGGACCGCGCCGTCGCGGACCACGAGGTCGGTGACCTGCTCGCGCTCGCGGAGCACCGCGCCGGCCCGAACCGCTGAGCGCACCAAGGTCTCGTCGAGAACCCGGCGGGGAAGCGAGAGACCGGTTGGACGGAACGGAGTCCCCGCTCGGGCGAAGAGACCCGTGAGCCGGGCGCCGCGCGGCCCGATGACGGTCGTGCCGGTGAGCCGGCCACCGCCGGAGGACTCGAGCTCGGTGAGGACGCCGAGCAGCTCGAGATGGCGAACGGCCTCGGGACTCATGTACTCGGAACAGATCTTCTCACGGGGAAAGACCGCGCGATCCACCAGCGTGACCGATACGCCGAGGCGGGCCAAACGGATCGCGAGCGCGCTGCCGGCCGGCCCCGCGCCCGCGATCAGTACGTCGGAGCGCACCTCAGGGGATCCGTTGGTATTGGGTCCCGTCCAGAACGAGCAGCGACAGGTCGGCGTTGGGGAAACTGATACCCAGGGTGAGGATGTCACCCGTGTCGGTGAACGTGATCGAGGCGGTCGGGCCCTGGTCGCTGTAGGTGCAGTCGCGCGTGACCACGTTGGGAGTTCCATCCAGGTTGAGCCCGGCGTCCTGGTTGAACGAACAGCTCCCGTCCTGATTGAACTGCCACGTCGTGGTGACGTCCTGCGGGACGCCGCCGACCGTCGTGATGGCGCGGGTCTGCCAAACTCCGATCAGCCGCGAAGGCAGCTGGGACACGACCGGCGTGTTGGTATCATCGCCGAGGCCGGTCGGAAATCGGGGTGAGCCGGTACACCCGGCGGCGAGTGTCACCGCGAGCGCCATAACAACCAGCCTGCGAGGAGCGCCGCTGCCGTCGCCGCCGCATTCACCCAATCGTTGCCGATCCATCGGACACCTCCAATCTGGCGAGTGTTCTTCCCGCAGTGGTGACGCCGCCGCTCGGTCGGCGCCTCACAGGCATCGCAGAAGAATTTGGCTTGTACCGTGGCGCCCAGCAGGGAGTCGAACATCATCCCGCCGAATCCAGTCGCCGTGGCGACTACCCCGAGCCGCCCGTCGCCGGTCGCGGACCAGGCGGTGAACCCCACGAGCGCCGCCCCGATCAGGCCGCCCAGGGTACCGAGCGCCGAAATTCCGCCGCTGGTGCCTAGAGGGACGCGCCGCCAGGTCGTGATGTTGACGGGAGCGGTTCGGCTCAGTGA
>JBDTOH010000071.1:0-15529 GCA_039933355.1 Gemmatimonadota bacterium
TGCACTCGTCGGGATGGATGTAGAGCTGATCCTCTCCCTCGTAGATGCAGTCCACGGGACACACGTCGACACATGCTCGGTCCTTTACGGTGATGCATGCCTCGGTAATGACGTAGGTCATTCGCCACGCACTCCTGCTCGAAAGTCGGGGGTCGTCGTCCAGAGATAAGACCCTCTGGGGCCGTCCGCAAGGGGCCTTAGGCGAGGTGCTTCTTGAGAAAATCAGCACTCCGCTGCCAGGCCGCAGCAGCATCCTTCTCGCTGTAGGCCTCTGGTCTAGTGTCGTTGAAAAACGCGTGACCGGTCGCGTAGAAGAAGGCGCTCGCCTCCGCGGCACCGGCGCGCAATCGGTCGACCAGCGCACGGGCGTCCGCTTCGTTGACCGAAGGATCCTCCAAACGAAGGTGGCCCAGCACCGGGACCTTGAGCTTTGCCGGATCGATCGGGACCTTTGGGTGAATGCCGTAGAAATCGACCGCCGCACCGATCCGTTCCGGATATTCGACGGCAGCATACAAGGCGAGTTGGCCGCCCATGCGGAACCCCAAGGTGCCGACCCGCGTAGATGTCACGGCCGGCAGAGCGAGAACGTAGTCCGCGGCGCCGCGTAAGTCGGCCCCGGCGCGGTCGATGTTCAGCGTCATGAACAGCTTCCCCGCTTCGTCGGGGCTCTTCGCCTGCCGGCCATCGTAGAAATCGGGCGCGAGCGCGACAAATCCTAGCGCAGCGAAGCGGTCCGCTGCCCACTTGATGTGATCCACCAGGCCCCACCATTCCTGAACGACAAGGAGGCGCGGGCCGTTGCCGGTTGACGGAAGACTCAGGTAGCCCAGCGTGCTATGGCCGTTCGCGGGAACGTGACCATGGTGCCCATCGATGCCCTCACTCAGGGATGATCTGCGCAAGACGGGGTTCGGGCTCTCCGTGCCGATCACCGGGGGCGTAAAGGCGGTTCCATTCCTCGCGGAGGCAAAGCGGGTCGTTCCCCTGCACACGGTCGACCGCCAAGACGCCGTCCAGGTGGTCGATCTCGTGCTGGAGCAGCTCGGCTCGGTCCCCCTCGAGGTCGAGCTCGTGAGTCTCGCCCTTGGGATCTTGATAGCGAATCCGGATCCGATGGGCACGATGGACGTGGACCAAGAGGTTGGGGAAGGAGAAGCAGTCGTCCCAGACGGCGAAATCCTCCGTGCCGATGTCGATGATCTCCGGGTTGATGAGCGCCCACGGCTTGTCCATCTCGATGTAGACGATGCGAACCGGTGCCCCGATCTGCGGCGCTGCAATCCCTCGGCCGCCGCCGAAGCGGGACTGCCAATCTCGGAGCGTCTCCCGCAGGTCATCGATGATCATGCGGACCGCTGCCGAACGCGGTTTGGTAATGAGCTCGGAGCGGGATCGCAGGACGGGGTCGCCGAGAAGGCGGATCCGATGGATTGTCATGGGGGTAATTTCGAACATGCGGGCGATGCACTCAAGAGCGAACTCAGCCCGCCGTTTCGGAATGTTCCAGAACGCGCCAATCAACCACATGTAATGATTGAGTTGTATAAACTACTACTCAGTAACAATGGTTAGAGGCAGATCCCTTTCATGACAACGCGAGGCCGCCATCTCGGCCGACTCAAAACCCCATAACTAGTAGATAACAGAACCGTTTGACAATCCCGACTTTTTCACTTAGGATTCGCGGCCGGGGCTAACCGGTGACGAATGGACTGGGGGGGACCCGCAGTCGAGACGTTTCCGATCCACTCAGGAAGTGATTCATGAGCCAAGACGTTGAAAGCCTGGTCAACCGCGAATACAAGTGGGGCTTCGTTACGGATATCGAAGCCGACACTGTACCGGCAGGCCTTAGCGAAGACATTGTCCGGCTCATCTCGGAGAAGAAACGGGAGCCGGCTTTTCTGCTTGAATGGCGCCTCCGGGCGTACCGCGGGTGGCTCAAGATGGTGGAGCCGCACTGGGCGAATGTGGAGTATCCGCCGATCAACTATCAAGAGTTCGTCTACTACTCAGCTCCTCGCACCAAAAAGCCGCTCGGCAGCCTCGACGAGGTGGATCCAAAGCTGTTGGAGACTTATGCGAAGCTCGGGATTCCGCTCAACGAGCAGAAGGTGCTGTCCGGTGTCGCCGTCGACGCGATCTTCGACAGCGTCTCGGTCGGGACCTCCTATAAGAAACAATTGGGCGAGATGGGTATCATTTTCTGCTCGTTCTCCGAGGCAGTGCAAGAACACCCGGAGCTGGTGCAGAAATACCTCGGGTCGGTCGTTCCGGCCTCCGATAACTTCTTCGCCGCGCTCAATGCGGCAGTGTTCAGCGACGGCTCCTTCGTCTATGTGCCCAAAGGGGTTCGTTGCCCGATGGATCTGTCGACCTACTTCCGCATCAATGCTCAGAATACCGGGCAGTTCGAGCGGACGCTGATCATTGCGGACGAGGGGGCGTATGTCAGCTACCTCGAAGGGTGCACCGCGCCGAAGCGGGACGAGAACCAGCTCCACGCCGCCGTGGTCGAGCTGGTGGCCCTCAAGGGGGCGACGATCAAGTACTCGACGGTTCAGAACTGGTACGCCGGTGATGAGGAGGGGAAGGGCGGGATCTACAACTTCGTCACGAAGCGCGGCAAGTGCGCCGGTGCCGACAGCAAGATCTCCTGGACGCAAGTCGAAACCGGGTCGTCGATCACGTGGAAATATCCGAGTGTCATCCTGCAAGGAGATAACTCGGTCGGCGAGTTCTACTCGGTCGCGGTGACCAACGCGAAGCAGCAGGCGGATACCGGCACCAAGATGATCCACATCGGCAAGAACACGAGGAGCACCATCGTGTCTAAGGGGATCAGCGCCGGGCGCGGCCAGAACAGCTATCGCGGCCAGGTGAAGGTCATGCCCAAGGCGTCTGGGGCGCGGAATTACACGCAGTGCGATTCGATGCTGATTGGGAATCGATGTGGCGCCCACACGTTTCCCTATATCGACGTGCAGAACCCGACCGCGCACGTTGAGCATGAGGCGTCGACATCGAAGATCGGCGAAGATCAGATCTTCTATCTCAAGCAGCGTGGCCTCAACACCGAGAACGCTATTTCGATGATCGTGAACGGCTTTTGCAAAGAAGTCTTCAAGAAGCTGCCGATGGAGTTCGCGGTAGAAGCGCAGAAGTTGTTGGGGATCAGCTTGGAAGGCAGTGTTGGCTAAGCACCCGAAAAGGACAGTCATGCCGCTACTCGTGATCCGCGACCTGCACGCTTCAGTCGGCGATGCGGAGATTCTCAAGGGCATCAATCTCACCGTCAACGCCGGTGAGGTGCACGCCATCATGGGACCGAACGGTTCCGGGAAGAGCACGCTCGCTCAGGTCATCGCAGGGCACCCCGCTTATCAGGTGACCGCGGGAGAGGTCCTATTCGAGGAGAAGGACCTGCTCGATATGGACCCCGAGGAAAGAGCCCAGGCGGGAGTTTTCCTCGCGTTCCAATACCCCGTCGAGATCCCCGGCGTGACCAACGCGTACTTCCTCCGCAGCGCGCTCAATGAGATTCGAAAATCTCGCGGCCTCGAAGAATTGGACCCAATGGATTTCCTCGATCTGCTCGAGGAAAAGCTCAAGGTCGTCGAGTGGGGCCCCGAGATCATGCAGCGAGCCGTCAACTCGGGGTTCTCGGGTGGCGAGAAGAAGCGCAACGAGATCCTCCAGATGGCGGTTCTGGAGCCGCGCCTGGCGGTGCTCGATGAGACCGATTCCGGCCTCGACATCGACGCTCTCCGGATAGTTGCGGACGGAGTCAATGCCCTCAAGCGACCAGACAACGCCCTCGTCGTGGTCACTCACTATCAGCGGCTGCTCAACTTTATCGTTCCGGATTTCGTGCACGTGCTTGTCCAGGGCCAAATCGTCAAATCCGGCGGCAAGGAATTGGCGCTCGAGCTCGAGTCCAAGGGCTACGAGTGGGTAACCGGTCCGGCGGAGGCAGTCGCGTGAGCGCTCAGTACCTCGAGCTGTTCGAGGCCTTCGCCGGGAACGGCGGCGGGAGCGGCCCTACGTGGGTGCCGGCATTTCGGCGTGCAGCCTTCGACCGGTTCGCACAGCTGGATTTTCCGTCGTCGAGAGACGAAGAATGGAAGTTCACCCCGATCGGGCCAATCGCCAGCGAGGTTTGGCCGCCGGCCAAGCCCAGCACTCGTCTGCCGACGCTGGAGCAGCTTGCCGGCTTTGCGTTCGGCCACGAGGAGTGGGACCGCGTCGTCCTCGTCAACGGGAGCTATGCGCCCAGCCTCTCACGAGGTGTGGATGCGCCTGGCAAGGTGCGGATCCTCTCGCTCAGAGCCGCACTTGAAGTCGAGTCCGACCTCGTGAACCGACACCTCGGCCGGCTTGCTCGGGTGGACGCTACTGCGTTCGCGGCGCTCAACGGGGCCTTTCTCCACGACGGCGCGGTGGTGATCGTCCCGCCCGGCACCGAGCTTTCCGAACCGGTCCATCTTCTCTCGGTGACCACGGCGGAGGCCGGCAACGCGGGTCTCCATCCCCGATACCTACTGATCGTCGGTGACGGAGCGAGGGCGCAATTCGTGGAGAGCTACGTCACGCTCGCACCCGGCAGCCGTTACTTGACGAATGCGGTGATGGAAGTCGTCGTGGGCGCCAACTCGTGGGTGGAGCACACCCGAATCCAGCAGGAAAGCGAAGCGGCGTTCCACATCGGTCTCACAGAAGTCGAGCAGCAGCGGGACAGTCACTATCGCTCGTTCTCGTTTGCGATGGGGGGCGCGATCGCTCGCCACAACTTGCATTCCCGTCTCGACGCGCCGAACACTGAAGCACTGCTCTACGGGCTGTATTTCGGGCGCGGGGAGCAACTCGTGGACAACCACACGGCCATCTTTCACAACCAGCCCAATTGCCGCAGCTGGGAAGTCTACAAGGGGATCCTGGACGGCAAGTCTCACGGCGTGTTCAACGGGAAAATTCTCGTCAAACCGGAAGCCCAAAAGACCGACGCCAAGCAGACCAACCGTGCGCTCCTCATGTCGAACACCGCCAAGATCGACACAAAGCCGCAGCTCGAGATCTTTGCCGACGACGTGAAGTGCACCCACGGGGCGGCAGTCGGTCAGATGGATGAGGCCGCACTCTTCTATCTGCAGAGCCGCGGAATTCCCAGCATCGAGGCGCGTCAGCTCCTGACCTATGCCTTTGCCGCCGAGGTGTTGGCGGAGATCGCTTCGGAGCCGGTACGAACCGCGCTCGACCGGGTCGTGACGGACCGGCTGCGTCACGCGACCTGAGGCCAAGAGCTCCGATGCCCGTCGCGACCGCCACCGCCGCCCAATCGTCGACAGGGCCTAACGCTTCGCGCTGGCCGATCGAATCGGTGCGCGCGGAGTTTCCCATCCTGACCCGGTCGATCAACGGTCAGCCCCTCGTATATCTGGACAATGCGTCCACCACCCAAAAGCCTCTCAAGGTCCTCGACGCGCTGAACGAGTTCTACGTCCATGGCGCTGCCAACGTGCATCGCGGTGTTCACACGCTGAGCCAGGAGGCAAGCGCCGCGTATGAAGCCGTGCGCCAGCGCGCGGCGGATTTTCTCGGCGCCGAGTCGAGTGATGAGATCGTATTCACCGCGGGCACGACAGCGGGATTGAACCTGGTGGCCGGCAGCTACGGCGGGCTTGTGCTCGGACCCGGCGACGAGGTTTTGGTCTCAGTCCTGGAGCACCACTCGAACCTGGTCCCTTGGCACGTCGCCGCAACCCGCGCAGGAGCCGTCGTAAGGGGGATCGGGCTCACCAGCTCACACGAGCTCGATCTCGACGAGCTCCGGCGCACGATATCGAAGCGGACCAAGATCGTCGCGATCGGGCACGCGTCGAATGTCGTTGGGACGATCAACCCGGTGCGTGAGATCGCCGGCATTGCGCACGCGGCCGGTGCCGTGCTGGTGGTCGACGGAGCGCAGTCCGCGCCGCACCTCCCCATCGACGTGCGCACGCTGGGCTGCGACTTCTTCGTCTGCTCACCTCACAAGATGTACGGACCGATGGGAGTTGGCCTCCTCTTCGGCAAAGCTGCGTTGCTCGAGCGGATGCCGCCATTCATGGGCGGTGGCGGCATGATCGAGCGGGTAGGCGTCGCGTCCAGCACCTACACGCGGCCCCCCGCACGATTTGAGGCCGGCACGCCGCCCGTTGGCGAGATCATCGGGCTGGGAGCGGCGATCGAGTACCTTGCAGGCCAGAATCGGCTGGACGCGTTGGCCTATGAGCTCGAACTGAGCGAGACGGCGATCGCGCGTTTGGAAGAGTTGCGCGGCGTCGCGGTCGCTCCCGCGGGCGCGGATCGGCTGCCGGTCGTGTCGTTCACGGTGGAGGCGATCCACCCGCACGATGTCGGCACTGTCCTTGACCGGTTCGGCGTTGCGGTGCGAGTAGGTCACCATTGCGCCCAGCCGTTGATGGAACATCTCGGGGTTCCCGCAACCGTACGGGCGTCGTTCGCGCCGTACAACACGATGGAAGAAGTTGACCGGCTGATCGCCGGCGTTCGGGAGGCCCAGCGGGTCTTCGGAGCATGAGCGACCTCGATGAGCTTTATCAGACCTTGATTCTCGAGCACAATCGGAGGCCGCGGAACTTTCGGCAGATCGAGCAGCCGACTGCGGAGGTGGAGGGCCGCAATCCGATGTGCGGCGACACGTTCAAGATTTGGATTCGGGTCGACGGCGATCGCATCGCCGATGTCTCATTCCTCGGGCAAGGCTGTGCGATCTCGAAGGCCTCCGCCTCGATGATGACCACGGCGATCAAAGGGAAGACGGTCGAAGAGGCGCGAGCGCTGTTCACTCGGTTTCAGCAGGTTGTGACCGGCCGCCGAGAGGCGGCCGAAGCAGGTCTCAATCAGGCGCGCGAAGTCGTCGGGTGCCTGAGCGCGTTCGCGGGAGTCGCCGCGTTCCCTGTGCGGGTGAAATGCGCCACCCTAGCCTGGCACGCAATGCGCACGGCGCTCGACTCGTCGGTGCCGACACCATAGCAGCATCTAGAACTGGAGCCATAACGTTATGCCTTATCCGGAACAGTTGGTTGCGCCAATGCGCGAGGAGCTCACCCGACTCGGCGTGAAAGAGTTGCGCAGCGTACCTGATGTGGATGCCGTACTCGGCGATCCGCAGGGGATTCAGCTCGTCTTCATCAACTCAGTTTGCGGATGCGCGGCGGGTTCGGCACGGCCGGCGCTTGCACTGGCGCTCAAGCACGCGGTCAAGCCCGCCGCCGTGTTCACCGTCTTCGCAGGGCAGGACCTCGAGGCTACCGCTCGAGCCCGCAGCTACTTCAGCGACTATCAGCCGAGCTCCCCGTCGGTTGCGATTCTTCGCGACGGCGAGGTAGTGCGGTTCGTCCACAGGCATGACATCGAGGGCCGCACGCCGGCAATGATCGCAGCGGCGCTTACGGCAGCGTTCGACGAATACTGCACCCAACCGGCATGAACGACTCCAGCGGGCACGTCTTCCACCCGGGGCACGAAGAGCTGCACGGCGTCACCGTAGTCCTGGAAGGCGCGTCCGGTCGGACGTACGTGGGTCGGTACCACGAACGGAGCGATCGCGGCGTCATCATGCACGACGTCGCGATCTACGAGCCGGGGGCGACGCAGTATGGCCGGGAGGAGTGGCTGGAGCGGCAACGCAAGTTTGGCGTGCAAGCCATTCATCGCCATTTGGTCGTTCCGGGCGAAGAGGTGAAAGGCCTGACTCGGTTCGCCTCGTAAAGGCCTCCGTTCCACGGTAGTAGCACTCCCACAAACTAACAAATAGTCTCCGCCGAACTGGTAAAGCGAGCTTGACACGACGTCAAGGAACCTTTACTATCGCCAACCCGTCGGAGGGTCAACCAATGGGAAGTTCCTCGAAGCCCCACACACGACTTGCGTGGCGGTTGCTCGGCTTGGCAACCCTGTCCGGAGTCCTTGCGGCGCTGCTTTCTCCGAGCATCGACGGTCGGAGTCCGCTTGGGTGGTCGCTCCCCCCGATTTTGCTCGCCGTCCCGGTCCTCCCGATGGTGATCTTTTTCGTCGAGCTCGCCAGGTACCTCAGGACGCTCGACGAAATGCAACGCTTGGTTCACCTCCAGGCGATGTTCATCCAGTTCGCCGGAAGCTGTTTGGTGGTCATGACATACGGACTCTTGGCGCGCGCGGCCCTGGTGCCCGACCTTCCAATGAGTCGCGTCTGGCCATTCATGTGGACCGGAATCTTTTGGCTGTGGGCCGGCGGGCTGATGCTCGTACGGCGTCGGTACGAATGACAAATCGGCTCCGAGCCCTCCGGGCCGAACGGGGCTGGTCGCAGGCAGAGCTAGCGGAGCGACTGTCCGTCTCCCGACAAACTGTGAATGCGATCGAGACGGGGAAGTACGACCCCAGTCTGCCGCTCGCATTTACGATTGCGAAGCTTTTCGGTCTGGCCATCGAAGCCGTGTTCGAGCCGAGCTTGAATGGTGGGCGAGAGGGTGACAATCGCTGAAGCTGCATTGGGCACTCGGTCGGTCAGGACTGGCGCTGGTCGCGGGACTATCTCTACGGGCATCTCCGGCCGGGCGAAACCGGTCGGCAGCGAAGTCCGTACACTCGGCCTTCACGATGGGGCCAACCACTTGTCATCTCGGGAGCCTTTGGATGAACGACGTGGTACTGCAAGTCGACGGCGTGACCAAGCGGTTCTCCGGTCATACGGCCGTCAAGCATCTCAGCATGCAGGTTCCGAGGGGCGGCATCTTTGGCCTGCTCGGGCCGAATGGAGCCGGCAAGAGCACCACGATTCGGATGATCATGAACATCATCCTGCCGGACGAGGGTAAGATCAACGTGCTGGGCAGCCCGTCGTCGAGCCGTGCCCTCTCCTCCCGGATCGGGTATCTGCCGGAAGAACGAGGTCTCTATCCAAAGATGCGCGTCCTGGACCAGCTCGCCTTTCTCGCCGAGGTCAAGGGAATCGCCCGGTCCGAGGCAAAAGCAAAGGCTGCTGCGTGGCTCGAACGCCTCGGACTCGGCGAGTGGAAGCTGAAGAAGGTGCAGGATCTCTCGAAGGGCATGCAGCAGAAGGTGCAGTTTATCAGTGCGCTGATTCATGAGCCCGAGTTGGTGATTCTCGATGAGCCCTTCAGCGGGCTTGATCCGGTGAACAGCCAGGTGATGCGGGAGGTCGTGATCGAGATGGCTCGACAGGGGCGAACTGTCGTGTTCTCTACCCACATCATGGAGCACGCCGAGCAGATGTGCGATCGGATTGTCATCATCGCGCGGGGGGAAAAGATCGTCGATGGAGCACTGAGCGACATCAAGCGTCAGTTCGGTGGGAACCATGTGATCGTCGCGTTCACGAAGAACGCGGACCGGGCGATGCGAGTCTTTGAGGACAAGACGCTGGTGAGCAAGGTCAGCGATCGTGGGGCGTCGGCGGAGGTCACGCTCGCCCCCAGCGCGGATAGCGATACGCTGCTGGCGACCCTGGTGAAGGAAGGCGTCGGACTATCGCGATTCGAGCTGTCGGAAGCCTCGCTCCAATCAATCTTCATCGAGAAGGTCGGCCTCGAAGCAGCGGTCGCGCCCGCCAAGGAGATGTCCGGTGAATAAAGTCTTTGCGGTCATTCGGCGTGAGTTCATCGAGCGGGTTCGTACGCGGGCGTTTCTCATCGCCACCCTGCTCGGTCCATTGTTCTTCATCGGGATCTCGGTTTTGCCGGCGCTGCTGCTCCGGCGCGAAAGTGTCGGCCGGCGCGTCGTCATCGTCAACACCACGTCGGGCGACTTCGGCGCTCGAATCGAGGCGGCCCTGGCGGCGGCGAAGAAGGGAACCGGTTCCGAGGCGGTGGCGAAATACAAGCCCGTTCGCATCGACGCGGCGTCTCGGGGCCAGGAGGTGCGCGACTCATTGGTGCATATCACCGGCCTGTCCAAACAGGCCGAAGGCGGGGTGGACGGCATTCTGATCGTCGACGAGAGCGGGATCACGACCGGGAAGCTGACGTATCTCGGCGCCAACGTCGGGAGTCCTCGCGACATGGACGATTTGCGGCAGGTCCTCAATCCGGTCGTGATCACCGAGCGACTCCGTCGCGCCGGGGTAGACCCGGTCGTCGCGATGGGCGCAGCGACGCCACTGGCGCTCGAGACCCGCAAGGTCTCGGAGGGACAGCTCACGAACGAAAGCGGAGGCGCCACCTTCGCGCTGGCGTACGGGATGAGCTTCATCCTGTACATCGCGCTGCTCCTCTATGGCACCCAGGTGATGACATCCGTCATCGAGGAGAAGTCGAACCGGATCATGGAAGTCCTGATGTCGAGCCTAACGCCGTTCCAGCTGCTGCTGGGCAAGGTGGTCGGCGTGGGCTTGGTCAGCCTGCTTCAGATCGGAATCTGGACCACCGCGGCAAAGTTATTGCGAGACCATCAGTCTCAAATCATGAGAGCCTTCGGCGCGTCCGGTGATGCTGCAGGGTTCTCTCTTCCCGCCATGTCGATCGAGCTCCTAGCCGTCTTCATCACCTTCTTTGTGCTGGGATTCCTGCTCTATTCAGCCGCCTATGCGGCCGTTGGGTCGATGTGCAATACCGTGCAAGAGACCCAGCAGGCGCAGATGCCCATCATGCTGTTCATCATCTTCGGCTTGATGAGCATGTTCGCTTTGCTGAACGAGCCGAACGGCTCGCTGGCCAAGGCATTGAGCTTGGTGCCGCCGCTGGCGCCATTCGTTGTGCCGGTGCGCTACTCGATCGCTCCGATCCCGTTGCCGTCACTCTTGTTATATGTCGCCACCACGATCCTTGGCCTGCTCGCCATCGTATGGATCGCGGCCCGGATCTACCGAGTCGGAATCTTGAGCTACGGCAAGAAGGCATCGTTCAAGGACATGGCACGCTGGATTCGGGCCAGCTGAACAGCGAGGAGGCATGCCTAGAGCCGTCTAGTTTTCCCGCCGCAAATCCAGCCGCCCCCCGCGTCTTCACACGGCGCAGGGGGCGGCGTACGTTTCGGCCATGAAGCTTTATGACGTCATCGTGATTGGTGGAGGGCACGCGGGGGCTGAAGCCTCGGCGGCGGCTGCCCGAATGGGCGCCGCTACGCTGCTCTTGACGCAGAATCTCGAAACGATCGGCCAGATGTCCTGCAATCCGGCGATCGGCGGGATCGCCAAGGGCACGGTGGCCCGCGAGGTCGACGCGTTAGGCGGGATCATGGGCCGAGCGACCGATCGGTCCCGGATCCAGTTCCGAATGCTCAACCGGTCTAAGGGACCGGCGGTGTGGTCGCCGAGGGCACAGTGTGATCGCGGACTGTATCGGCGGGCAGTCCGGACCGAACTTGAGCGCTTCTCCAAGTTGAGCTTCGCCCAAGGTACGGTCGCCAGATTCATCCTCGAGGGGGCCCGCATAGGAGGAGTCGAGACACTCGACGGTCGTCGGTATTTGGCGCGGTCGGTGGTCCTGACGGCGGGGACATTTCTTCGCGGTCGGATTCACATGGGGCTTTCGACCCAGATTCCGGCGGGGAGAGCGGGTGATGCCCCGTCAATAGAAGTTGCGGAACACATTGCAGATCTTGGACTTACAGTCGAACGGTTCAAAACCGGAACGCCGCCAAGAATCGACGGAAGGACGGCGAAGCTAGGCAGTCTGCAGCGTCAGGATGGTGACCCAGCGCCGTACTGGTTCTCCTTCTACACGAGACACCAGGCCCCAGAGCAACTGCCCTGCTATCTGACTTATACGTCGGAGCGGCTGCGCGACATCATCACGGCGCATCTACGCGAGTCGGCCCTCTACGGTGGTGCGATCAGGGGGTTGGGACCTCGCTACTGTCCGTCGATCGAAGACAAGATCGTCCGGTTTCCCGATGCGGTTCGGCATCAGGTCTTCTTGGAGCCGGAAGGGCTCGACACGACTGAGATGTACGTCAACGGTCTGTCGACGTCGCTGCCGGCGAGTGTTCAGCTCGAGTACTTGCGTGCGGTGCCGGGGCTCGAGCAGGTCGAGATGACGCGACCGGGGTATGCAATCGAGTACGACTACTTCCCTCCGACCCAGTTGACCACGGCCTTGGCCGTTCGTACGGTCGAAGGTCTCTATTTCGCTGGTCAGATCAATGGAACGACTGGCTACGAAGAGGCCGCCGGCCAGGGAACGGTTGCCGGTATCAACGCCGCCGCTCACGCACTGGATCGCGAACCGCTTGTGCTCCGGCGAGATGAAGCGTTGCTCGGCGTGCTCGCCGACGATCTAGTGAATCGAGGCGTAGATGAGCCATACCGCTTGTTCACATCGCGCGCTGAGTTCAGGCTTCTCCTGCGACAAGACAACGCGCTTCGCCGGCTCTTCCCCGTGGCAGAGAGGCTGGGGCTGCTCAGCGAGGACGAGCGACGAACCGGCGACCAACGCTTGAGGGAGGAAGAGCGGGTTGCTGCGCTCGCGAGGGATACCGTTGGGCGTCCAGAAGATATTAACGACTTTCTCATGCAGGCGGGGACATCGCGGATTACCGAGCCGACACGCCTTTCCGAAGTGGCTCGACGGCCAGAGGTGGGATTGGCTGACTTGTTGGAGCTATGTGAGGTAGTGGTCCAGCGGGCGTCAGCCGAGTGGGCTGACATCGAGCTCCATTATGGTGGCTACATCCACCGAGAACGAGAGATGGCGGTTCGCCTTGGTGAGCTTGATGAATTTGAGCTGCCGGCGGATTCTGATTTCGGCTCGTTCGAATCAGTCTCCTTCGAAGCTCGCGAAAAGCTCACAAAAATTCGTCCCATGAACCTCGGGCAGGCTAGTCGGATTCCAGGAGTGTCGCCGAGTGACCTACATGGCCTCGTGCTTGAAGTGACGAAGCGCCGGCCGGGACGACGCCACTAGAGGGCTTCACGTGAAACATCGTCGACGACTGTTTCACGTGAAACGTTCCCCCGTTGCGCCAACTCGGATCGCCCATATATTCAAGCCTCTCGTAATATGTCGTTAAGTATATAAATGATTATACAACAGCGACTTATACACTAACAGACTGCTTGAAATGGCCCGAATCGTCGCGATCGCAAATCAGAAGGGTGGAGTAGGTAAGACTACTACTGCCGTCAATCTTGCTGCGTCCCTCGCGATCGCCGAGAAGAAGACCCTACTCGTGGACGCCGACCCGCAAGGGAATGCCACCAGCGGTGTCGGCATGGCCAAGAGCGCAGACCGGATCTCGCTGTACGACGTCCTGGTTGACCAGCGCCCTGCCGCCGAAGCCATCACGCGCGACGCCGAGCTTCCCTATCTCTCGGTGCTGGCCGCTACGCAGGATCTCGTCGGCGCCGAGCTCGAACTGGTAAACCGCCCGAATCGAGAAACCAGGCTCCGACAGGCGCTTCGCGCCATTGTTGGAGACTTCGACTATATCCTGGTTGATTGTCCTCCCTCGCTCGGACTGATCACGCTCAATGTGCTGACCGCGGCCGATGGCGTCATCATCCCGATTCAATGCGAGTACTACGCCCTCGAGGGAATCTCTCAGCTTCTCAACACGATCCGACTCGTCCAGCAAAACTTCAATCCTGAGCTGGCCATCGACGGAGTCTTGCTGACGATGTATGATGCGCGGCTCAATCTGTGCCGCCAGGTTGCGAACGACGCGTCGGAGTACTTCGGTCCAAAGATGTTCAAGACGGTGATCCCTCGAAACGTGCGGCTCGCCGAGGCGCCCAGCTTCGGCAAGCCGATCTTGCTCTACGATGTGCAATCGGTCGGGGCGAAGAGCTATATCGCGGTGGCCCAAGAGCTGATGAAGCGAAGCGATCAGAACGGCGCTCCGACGAGAGAGGTGGCACTGTGAGCGAGACGCGACGGTTAGGCAGAGGCCTCGAGTCGTTGCTCGGCCCGATCAACCGGGTGCAGGCCGAGGCGTCGGGCGCGCTCAAGGAAATCGCTGTTTCGGCGATCGCTCCGAATCGGTTCCAGCCCCGCCGCGAGTTCGAGGAAACCGCGCTTCAGGAGCTTGCCGCGTCGATCGCCTCCTCCGGTCTTCTCCAGCCGATCCTCGTCCGTCCGAGCACCGCCGGCGGGTACGAGCTGATCGCAGGCGAGCGCCGGTGGCGTGCCGTGCAGCGACTCGGCTGGCAGACCGTACCCGCCGTCGTCAAAGAGGTCGATGATCGGACCGCGCTCACGCTCGCGTTGATCGAGAACCTGCAGCGGGACGACCTGTCTGCGATCGACGAGGCGAAGGGATATCAACGGCTGATCGACGAGTTCGATCTTCCTCAGGCCGAAGTGGCTCGGCTTGTCGGGCGTGACCGCTCGACCATCAACAACACGCTCCGCCTCCTCAAGCTCCCGGAGGAGATTCAGGGACTCGTAGAAACGGAGGATCTCAGCGAGGGGCATGCGCGCGCCCTGCTGGCGACGGCCGACCAGAACCTGATGCTGACTCTCGCCCGAAAGGCCGTTGAGCTCGGCTGGTCGGTCCGGGATTTGGAGGCGCGGGTACGCGGTGAGATTCCGGGAGGGCGGCCGCGGAAGATCAAATCGGGCAAGGTGCCGGAACGAACGGTCGTGGCCGAGATTCGGCGAATCGAGGACGTGCTCCGCCAGCGTCTAGCCACCGACGTTCGGGTGACCGCTCGCCGGCGAGGCCGCGGCTTCGTCACGATCAGCTACTACTCGAACGACGATCTGACCCGCGTTCTGGAGCAGATTCTCGGGGAGCCGTTTGGCGGATGACCTGGTGGCGGCGCAGCGTGTCCGTGATGATTCACACGGACGGCGCGCTCAAATCGGCGACCTACCGGGTGCCGCTGTGGGGCCTTCGAGCGATGCTGGCGGGTGGGATCGGTGTCGCGGTGCTGCTCATGCTGGCATTGGCATTCTACTCCCCGGTGGTCCGCCAGGCGGGCCGGGTGCCGGGTCTTGAGCGGGACGTGGCGCGCCTAACGACGGACAATCGGCGGGTGCGAGAGCTGGCGTTGGCTCTCGACAGTGTCGAGTCCGCGTACCTCAGGCTTCGGACCATGGTCGGCGCGGACATCGCCCCCGATCCGGTCTCCCTGGGGACTGCGTTGCCGATCGCCCCAGCGATTGTGGTCCGGCCCGCATCGGCTCGTCCGACGTATGAAGCGGGCGCCTCGGTGCCGGCGCACTGGCCGCTCGACGAGCGCGGCTACGTAACCCGCGGGCAAATCGAGGCGGATTCGACCGAGGAAGCGCACCCGGGGCTCGACATCGCGGTCCCGATTGGAACGTTGGTTCGGGCGGCGGGCGGCGGCACGGTCCTGCAGACGGGCGACGAGAAAGCGTACGGCCGCTTCGTGCTCCTTCAGCATCCGGGCGGCTACCAGTCGATGTACGGGCACCTCGCGCGGATCGTCGCCGTCGAAGGCAACCAGATCCGGGCCGGCGAAGTGGTCGGCCGCTCGGGAAACACCGGTCGGTCCTCGGCGCCGCACCTCCATTTCGAGGTTCGCCTCAACGGAGTGTCGGTGGATCCGAATGGGGTGATC